>DATGDX010000484.1:0-2517 GCA_035310665.1 Mycobacteriales bacterium
GCGTTGACGATCTCGCGGCGCGGGTGCTTCTCCCGACGGCCGGCGGTGGCCGGCGGCGGCAACAGCGGCTCAATCAGAGCCCACTGCTCGTCCGTCAGGTCGGAGTCGTACCCGCGCGGCGACGAGGGGGAAGACGCCACATCCCGCAAGATCCCAGCGATTCCGCGTCAAGCCGGGAGGCGCGCCGACCTGATCTCAAACACGTTCTCAGAGACGTCCTTATCTCGGACGCTCGACGGAGATCGTTAGAGCGGTCGATCTTGTGGTCTCACAAGTGACCGCTTACGTGATGATCGAGCGGGTGCTGAGGGTCGACGTGCTGGTGCGCGATCCGCCGCTTCCTGCGCAGGGCACTGGGCCGCCGGGTCCTGCGGCGTCACGACAGGGGCGTTGTCTCGTCGACGCTGGTTGCGCCGTCTTTTCGCCGGGCTTGGGCTTGCGTGACTCGTCGGTCCACGAACTCGCCGAACGCGCCGGCGGTCTCCACGGCTCGATGCGCGGCTCGGCCCAGCCTCGACGGGTCGACCGGGGCGATCGCGAGGTCCGGCTCGTCACCCAGCTGCCCCGCCGCGCGGGATGCGTTTTCGGCGCTGGCCGCCGTCTCCTGGTGCCAGCGTTCGCAGAACTGCTCAGCGGTCTGGTCGGCCCGGGTTCGGGCGACGTGGGTCAAAAAGTCGAGGAGCATGGTGACCTGATGGCCCTCGAGGGCGGCCGTACGCAGCGCCTGGTTGCGCTCGAGGAAGCGGTCGGCGACCTGCCGGCGAACCAGGCCAAGCCCGCCACCGAGCGCCTGTGATCCTGGCCGAAGGGACACCTGGTAGCGCTGCAGGTGCGTCTCGAGATCGGCCAGCAGCCGCCGGGCCACGTCGGCGCCGGCGGTCATCTCGGCCCCTCCGTGACTCGCCGGCAGCCACCGACCCAGCTGCTCCCAGTGCTCGACCATCTGCCGGAGGACCACGGCCAGCCCTCGGTACGACCGGTGTTCAGCCTTGTGCAAAACGTCAGCAGCCATCAGCTCTCTCCGCCCTTCACTCGCCTACCGCGGTTACCTGCCGCCCCGGCCACACGCACCTCAGCACACCCCCAAGCCATGGTTTGCGACATCGTCCTCTTCGTCTCGACGGACCCGAACGCCCGGGGACGCTGCGAGCCGCACGGCGCGACACCACCGATGGCCGGGCACCTGGCGGTCACGACCACGCCCCGAGTCATCCTCGGTAGCCGGACGCGCCCGGGGCGTGGATGAGACCGGCGCGGCGCAACAGATGCCCGGGGCCGGTCGTCGGAGGTCGTCCGCGGGAGCGCCTTGTTCACTGCGTTGACCCGGGCGACGGCGTGGCGGAGCGCGTCGAGCAGCTTCGGCGCGGTCTCCGAACGCACCCCCGCTGCCCGCAGGGCGTCCTCGGCGTCGAGCACCGAGAGGACGGCGTGGCGCAGGTAGTCGTCGACGGTCGGCTCGGGCGGGGCGTACCACTCCCCGCCCTGGTAGGCATGGGTCATCGTGTCCCCCCTTCGAGGAGCGGTCGGCCGCCGTGCGTGCGGGGGCGGTCGTCGTCGTGGGTCGGCGTCAATCGCGGGAGGTCAGGGGGTGCGAGGCGCGCGGCGGCGGCGTCCCGTCGCCTGCTGCTTGTGGCCGCCGAGGGCCGGCGCGGGGGACCGGGTGCGTCTGCTCCCGATCGCAGCAACCGTGCAGGGCGCCTGAAGGGCCCTCGGCGTGCTCCGAGGTTACCGCGTGACAGGCCCGTAAGGTCGGCGAGCAGACCGGCGGCGCGGGGGAGCGGATGACGACCCGGCCGCACACGGACGACCGCCCGGCGGTCGGCGCCGGAGACGACGACGAGCTGTGGGTGCAGGTGGCGTGCAGCTGGCCCGACCCGAACGGCCCCGACGTGGTGGGTCGTCCTCGGCCGGGGCGAGACCGACGTGGTCGTGCTCGTGCTCTCGAGCCTGACTCCCGGATGCAACCGACCATCTCAGCAACGGCGTTTACGAGACAACCTACGCGGGCCGGGGTGGGCCCGTTAGGCGGCGCGCCGCTGCGAGCGGGGCGGCCTGTCACCCACGGCGCCCGGTCGCGTCAAGCAATCGCAGTGCCGCTATCCGGCGACGTGGCGCGCGGACACCTCGAGAAATGCTGCCCGGCGGAATACCGTGAGTCACCCGCATCGGGTGATGGCCGCCGGCGCGGCTGGCGGCACATTACCGCGCGATGCCCCGGGGACCGGCAGGTCGGCGGCCTTAGTGCGGGGGACAAGCGAACCAATTGCCCCTCTATCGACACCATGGGAGTCATGATGATGACGTCGTTGGGCCGCCGGCCCCTCGTCCTGGGTCTTGTCGCCGTTGCGTTGGCCGCGGCGGGCTGCGGCTCGAACCGGCCCTCCGGTCCAACCGGCACGTCGCCGTCGGCCGAGGCCTCCCGGCCGGCGACCTCGACGGCGAGTCCGAGCAGGTCCGCCGCTCAGACGATCATGGTGAGCGGTAGGAACACCATCCTCAAGCTTGACCCAGGGACCG
>DATGDX010000485.1:0-2305 GCA_035310665.1 Mycobacteriales bacterium
GGGCGCCGCGAGCGTCACGGTGGCCCGAGGGGTGACGGTGGCCGGTGCCTCGACGACCTCGGTGACCGTGCCGCGGCCCACCGCCGCCACCCCGGCGACCGGGGCACGCTCGCCGCACCCCGCGACGGCCGCGGTGAGCAGGGCCAGCGTCAGGGCGGAGCGGGCACGGACGGCGGGGCGGGCACGTAGGGTCGGCGCGCCGGAGCCGGCGCTGCGGGGGGCCACGCCGCCATCGTAGGTTCGCCCCGCGGTCCGGCCGCCCCTCCGCACGCCCGGGCCGCGGGCCCTGAACGTGACAGGGCGGCGCTTATCCGTGACCGGAGGCGAGCTCGCGGGCGCGGTCGCGCGCGGCCTCGATCGCGGTGAGGATCGCGGCGCGGACCCGGTGATTCTCCAGCTCGCGGATGGCGCTGATCGTGGTGCCGGCGGGTGAGGTGACCGCCTCGCGCAACGTGACCGGATGATCGCCCGAGTCGCGCAGCATCACGGCCGCGCCGATGGCCGTCTGCACGACGAGGTCGTGCGCGACCGCGCGCGGCAGGCCGAGCAAGATCCCGGCGTCGGTGAGCGCCTCGACGAGGTAGTAGAAGTAGGCGGGGCCGCTGCCGGACAGGGCGGTGACCGCGTCCTGCTGCGACTCTGGAACCCGCAGCACGTGGCCGACCGGGCGGAACAGCTCCTCCGCGCGGCGCAGGTGCGACTCGTCCGCGTGCGACCCGGGCGAGATCGCGCTCATCGCCTCGTCCACGAGCGCGGGCGTGTTCGTCATGACGCGGACGACGGGGACCCCGTCGACGAGCCGGCCTTCGATGAACGCGGTGGGGATGCCGGCCGCGATCGACACGACCAGGCGATCCGCGCCCACCGCCGGGGCGATCTCGGCGAGCAATCCGTCCATGTCCTGCGGCTTGACGGTGAGGACGAGCGTCTCCGCGTCCTTCGCGGCCTGCGCGTTGCCCACGGCCTCGACGGCGTACCGCTCGCGCAGCAGCGCTCCCCGCTGCGCCCCCCGGGTCGTCACCATCAGGTCGGACGCGCGCATCCCGGCCCGCAGCAGGCCGGACAGCAGCGTCTCGCCCATCTTCCCGGCGCCGAGGATCGCGACGGGACCGGTCACGACGTCGTGACCAGCGCGCGCAGGAAGAACCCGACGTTGGCCGGCCGCTCGGCGAGCCGACGCAGGAAGTAGCCGTACCAGTCGACGCCGTACGGCAGGTAGACGCGCACCTTCTCCCCGAGCGCGGCGAGCCGCCGCTGCTCCCCTGGTCGCACGCCGTAGAGCATCTGGAACTCGTAGGACCCCTTCGCGCGCCCGTACTGCCGCACGAACGACTCGGCGATCGCGACCAGGCGCGGGTCGTGGGTGGCGATCATCGGGTAGCCGGGGCCGGACACCAGCAGCTTCAGGCAGCGGACGTACGCCGCGTCCACGTCCGCCGCGCTCTGGTGGGCGACCGACGCCGGCTCCTTGTACGCCCCCTTGCACAGCCGCACCCGCGAGCCCTCGTAGGCCAGGTCCCGGCAGTCGGCCTCGGTGCGGCGCAGGTAGGACTGCAGCACGGCGCCCACCCACGGGAACTCGACCCGCAGGTCCCGCAGCACGGCGAGGGTCGAGTCCGTCGTCGTGTGGTCCTCCATGTCGAGGGTGACGGTCGTGCCCGCCGCCGCGGCCGCCGCGCAGATCTCGTGGGCGTGCTCGCGTGCGATCTTCTCTCCGTCGCCGGGCAGCGCGCGCCCGATCGCCGAGAGCTTCACCGACACCTCGGCGCAGTCGGCGAGTCCGGAGTCGGCGAGCCGGGCGAGCAGGGTGACGTACGCGCGGGCCATCGCCGCCGCCCGCTGCGCGTCCAGCGTGTCCTCGCCGAGGTGGTCGAGCGTGACGTACAACCCCTCGGCGATCAGCCGCCGGGTGACCCGCCCCGCGTCCTCGACCGTCTCGCCGGCGACGAAGCGCGCGACGACGTCGCGCGACACCGGGAGGTCGGCGACCAGGCGCTTGGCCGCCTCGTTCGTGGACGCGGACAGCAGGACGCGGCGCAGCACGGCTCCTCCTCGTCGAGGTCGGGCCCAGGCTATGCGAGACGACGCCCGGGACCCGCGCCGGTCAGCTCCGCTGGCGGGCGTGCGACGGACGCCGCCAGGCCGAGGTGTCCCCCTCGGGGGCCGCGGCGAGGTTGAGCCGGGTGAACGCGAGCGCCTCGGCGAGGTCGGCTTCCCGGTCCGCCCGGTTGTCGCAGCGCCGGGTGTTCACCTCCACGATCACGGTGCCGGCGAAGTTGCCCGCCGCCAGCCGCTCCAGCAGCTC
>DATGDX010000486.1:0-1936 GCA_035310665.1 Mycobacteriales bacterium
GCTGCCGTCGCGGTGCCGATTTGACAGGCGACGATGCCCAGGAACGTCATGGTGGTCGCCTGCCGCCACACCTGGTGCAGCGGTCCGGCCGCGACGTTCGCCCCGGGTGTCCACCCACCGTGTGTCAGCGTCGTGAGGAAGAGCGCCGTGACGAGCAGGGCGGAGACTCCGCCGAGCAGACCCCACGCGCGGGCAAGCATGGCTCCCTCGATGACGCTCTCAGAGCGTTTCCGCGGCGGCCGGCGCATCAGGCCGGGTTCCGCCGGTTCTCGACCGAGCGCGAGCGCCGGGAGCGTCTCGGTCCCGAGGTCGATGGCAAGGATCTGCATGACGGTCAGCGGCAACGGGATCCGCCCGCCCGAGAGTGCGTACAGCAGGAAGGGGGCCACCTCCGGCGTCGCGTGCGCGAAGATGTACACGATGAACTTGCGGACGTTGTCGTAGACGCGTCGCCCGGCCTGGATCGCGCTCACGATGGTGACGAAGTTGTCGTCGGTCAGCACCATCGTGGCCGCTTCCCGCGCAACGTCGGTCCCCGAGCGGCCCATGGCGATGCCGATGTCGGCGCGTCGCAGCGCCGGCGCGTCGTTGACCCCGTCGCCGGTCATCGCGACCACGTGCCCCAGGTCCTGCAGCGCGTCGGCGATGCGCATCTTCGCCTCCGGAGAGGTCCGGGCGAAGACGATCTCCTCGTCGCCGGCCAGCAGCTCATCCAGCTCCGACTCGGGCAGGTCGTCCAGCTCCGAACCGCTGAGCACCCGCAGGCCGGAGCGGCCGATCCCGACCTGCTCGGCGACCCTTCGCGCGGTCAGTCCGTGGTCACCGGTCACCACGAGGAGGCGCACGCCCGCGGTGTGGCAGCGCGCCACGGCATCGGCGACCTCGGGGCGGGGCGGGTCCACCATCGCCACGATGCCAAGCAGCGTGAGGTCGCGCTCGGCGTCGTCGCGGGACAACCCAGGCACATCGTGCTCGGGCACCGCCCGGGTTGCCACGGCCAGTAGGCGAAGTCCCTGGTCAGCCCAGTCGCGGACCAGCTGATCGAGCCGGGCTAACGTTGTCTGGTCCAGTGCCGCGTCGGCCCCCTGACCGACGGCGACACGCGTACACCGGGGGACGACGTCCTCGGGCGCTCCTTTGGTGTGGACATAGACGCCGTCTGGGCGGCGGTCGACGGTCGACATCCGGCGCAGGCCCGGGTCGAAGTGGAACTGCGCGAGCCGGCCCCCGCGTCCGCAGTCCGTGGGCGCCCCCAGCGTGGACGCCAGGTGCAGCAGCGCCAATTCCGTGGGGTCACCGATCTCCCTGCCGTCAGGGCTGATCTCGGCGTTGGTGCACGCGACGACCGCCGCGGCGAGCCGCGCCGCTGGCGAGTCGAGCGGTCTGGGATCCGACGTCGGCTCGTTGATGTCCAGGACCTGTCCGGCGCTCCACAGGCGGACGACGCGCATCCGGTTGAGCGTCAAGGTCCCCGTCTTGTCGGTGCAGATCACGCTCGTCGATCCGAGTGTCTCCACCGCCGAGAGGCGTTTGACCACGGCGCCCTCGCGGGCGAGCAGACGAACCCCTCCGGCCAGGGCGAGCGTGATCGTCGGCAACAGTCCCTCGGGGACGTTGGCCACCAGCAGCCCGATCGTGAAGTTCAGCGTGTCGCCCAGGGAAAGACCCGCGAGAAGCGTCCCCAGGGGGATGAACGCCACGCCCATCCCGACCGCGACCAGCGCGATCAGCCTCGCGACGCGCTTGACCTGGGTCTCCAGCGGGCTTTCCACGTGCCCCACGCGTTGCGACAGCGCCGCGATGCGACCCAGCTCGGTGCGCATCCCGGTCGCGAAGACGACCGCGCTCGCCTCCCCCTCAGTGCAGCTCGTCCCGCTGAAGAGGACGTCGCGCGCCTCGAGGAGGGGACCTCGCGTCTCACCCGGTATCGCCGTCC
>DATGDX010000487.1:0-5625 GCA_035310665.1 Mycobacteriales bacterium
ACGCGGCCGACGAGCGCCAGCCCGACCAGGGACAGGCCGAGGGCGAACCACACCGTGCGGCGAACCGGCTCGCGGGTGACCAGCCGGGCCCACAGCGCGATGAGGAGCGGCGCGAGGTACTGCAGCAGCAGCGCGATCCCGACCGGCAACCGGTCGATCGCGACGAAGTAGGTGAGCTGCAGCATCGCCACGCCGGCGACGCCGTAGGTGAGCAGCAGCGGCAGCTCGTCGCGACGCACCCGCAGGGCCGACGCGCGCCCGGTGACCAGGACGAGCAGGAGCAGACCGGCCGCGGTCCCGGCGCACCGGACCGACGACAGGCGCGGCGGGTCGACCCCGGCCGACATCGCCACCTTCGACACGCCGGCGTTGACGACGAAGCAGGTCGCGCCCGCCAGCACGAAGGCGTAGCCGCGCCGGGCGGCTGCGACGGACGTCATCGCGTGACCCTAACGACGCGACGAGCGGGCAGGTCGCCGCGCGACCGCGTATCAGCGCCCGTCGCACCGACCTCCCCTCATCGATGGAACGAGGTCCCGCGCCCGAGGTCGGCCCGCCCGCCGCCGCCCCGACCGTCTCTGTGATCGGACGGTCCGCAACGGGCTGCCGCACGTGACCGAGGCGGTCGCGAGCGTGCTCGGCCAGGACTGTGGACCTCGAGCTGGTCGTGGTCGACGACGGGTCCGACGACGGCACGCTGGAGGCCCTCCGGCGGGTCGACGACCCGCGGCTGCGCGTCCTCGCCCGCCCCCCGAACGGCCGGGTGGCCGCACTCAACACCGCGGTCGGCGCCGCGCGCGGCCGCTACATCGCGAACCTCGACGCGGACGACGTCGCCCTGCCCGGCCGGCTGTCCGCGTCGGTCGCGTTCCTCGACGCCCACCCGGCCGTGGGAGCGGTCGGCTCCGCGCGGGTGCCGAACCTCGGGGGGAGCCCGGGCGGCGTCCGCCGCCTCCCCCGCTCCGACGCCGCGATCCGGTGGGGCTTCCTGGTCCGCAACTCGATGGTGCACAGCGCCGTGACGTTCCGTGCCAGCGCCCTGCGCGCGATCGGCGGCTACGACCCGGCGTACGAGCGGCGCTGCCAGGACGCCGACCTGCTGCTGCGCATCGCCGCCCGCTACCGCATGCGCAACCTCGACGCCCCGCTGATCGCCAAACGGATCCACGCCGAGCAGCACTTCGCCGCGGTCTCCCGGGTCCACCGGGCGCGCGTGCACGCCCGGCTGCGCCGGCGCGGCGCGCGCGAACTCGGCTTCCCGGCGGCGCTGCGACCGCTGGCCGCCGCCGTCGCCGGCGTCGCGGCGCTGCGCTCGTACGTCGTGATCGCCGGACTCGGTTGTAGCGCAAAGTAGCTAGGACATCACAATGTGCCAGAGCGGTACGGCGCGTGACACGATGACGCAGGGGCACAATCCGTGGGGGAGCCCGTCCGGGGCGGGCCAGGCTGAGGAACGGGGACGTGCACGTCGAAGTCGACGAACTGCGTCTCGGCAACGAGCCGGGAGCGGTTCCGCGCGCCCGGCACCTCGTCGCCGCGCTGCTGAGTCGCTGGGACGCGGCTGACCTGATCGGCGACGCCGAGCTCATCACCACCGAACTGGTGACGAACGGCCTGCTGTACGCCGGGCCGCCCGTCGACCTGCGGCTGCGCCAGACCGGCAACGGGGTGCGCATCGAGGTGGCCGACCGCAGCCACGCGATGCCGGTCCGGGCGGTGGCGAACGCGGAGACGATGACCGGCCGGGGGCTGGCGCTCATCGAGGCGCTGGGGCACCGGTGGGGCGCCGAGCCGACGACCGAGGGCAAGGTCGTGTGGTGCGAGGTCACCCGTGGCCAGCCGGAGGACGACCTCGACGGCGTGGACATCGAGGCGTTGCTGAGCGCGTGGGACGACCGCGCGGGGCGGGAGCCGCGGTTCACGATCCGGCTGGGCGACGTGCCGACCGACCTGCTGCTCGCCGCCAAGACGCACATGGACAACCTGGTCCGGGAGTTCACGCTGGCGTCCACCGGCGCGGCGTCGGGGAGCAGCGCGAGCGTTCCGGCCCCCTTCGCCCACCTGATCCAGACCGTCGTGCACGGGTTCGCCGAGGCCCGCCAGGCGATCAAGCGGCAGGCGCTGGCCGCGGCCGCGCGCCGGGAACCGCGCACCTCGCTCAGCCTGACCCTGCCCGCGTCCGCCGCCGACGCCGGTGAGGAGTACCTCGCCGCGCTCGACGAGGCGGACGCGTACGCCCGCGCGGCCCGGCTGCTGACCCTGGAGAGCCCGCCGCAGCACCGGGTGTTCCGCCGCTGGTACGTCGAATCGCTCGTCCACCAGCTGCGCCGCGCCGCGGCCGGCGAGCCCCCCGGGACCCTGCAGACGTTCGAGCAACGGCTGCTCGCCGAGCTCGGCACGGTCGCCGCCGCGCAACGCGCGACGGACCGGGCTGCCCGCCTGCAGGCCGTGACCGCATCGCTGGTGGGCGTCACGAACGTGGAGGACGTGGCCGCGGCGGTGGTGTCGGAAGGCGTCGCCGCCCTGGGAGCGTCCGGCGGCAGCCTGCTCATCGCCCGCGACGACGACCACTTCGCGGTGCCCGGCGCGGTCGGGTACGGCGGTGCGCTGGTGCAGCAGCTGCGCGCGGAGCGGCGCGACGCGGACCTGCCCGCCGCGGTGGCGATGCGCACGAGGAACCCCGTCTGGCTGGAGTCACGGCAGGCTCGCGACGAGCGGTTCCCCGAGCTGATCGGTTTCGAGCCGCGGACCATCTCCATGTGCGCCGTCCCGCTGCAGGTCGGTGACCGCGTGCTCGGCGCCCTGCGGTTCAGCTTCGAGACCCCGCGCCTCTTCGACGACGACGAACGCCGCTTCGCCCTCGCACTGGCCGCGCAGACCGCGCAGGCTCTCGACCGCACCCAGCTCTACGCCGCCGAGCGCGCCGCCCGGGTGGCCGCCGAGTCGCTCGCCCTCCGCCTGGCCCGTCTCCAGCAGGTCACCGCCGAGCTCACCGCCGTCCGCGACGTCGATCAGGTCGCCGACATCGTGGTGACGCACGCCGCGGACGCCCTCGGAGCGAACCCCGCAACGCTGTGCCTCCTCGACGACGACCAGTTGCGCATCATCCGGATGCGCGGCGCCGCGCCGGGAGCGCTCCAGCGGTGGCAGACCTTCCCCTTGGCGGCCACGTTGCCCGCGAGCGAGGCCGTCCGGGCCAACGCCCCCGTCGTGGTCGCCACCCGGGAGGAGCTCGTCCGTCGCTTCCCGCTGCTCGCGGCCGAGATCCAGCGCGAACACGCGCTGGTCTGCCTGCCGCTGCGGGTGGGAGACCGCCGCCTGGGCGCAGTGTCGCTGAGCTTCCCACCAGAGCACGACGTGACCGATGCGTCCCAGCTCGCGTTCCTCACCAGCATCGCCGACGCGTGCGCGCAAGCGATCGACCGCTCCCAGGCGCTGGCCGCGGCGGAGGCGGCCCGCGAGAAGCTCGCGTTCCTCGCCAAGACCTCCACCGAGCTCGCCGCCAGCCTCGACTACCGCACGACGCTGGGGAACATCGCCCGCCTCCTCGTGCCCCAGCTCGGAGACTGGTGCGCGGTGCACATCCTGGAGGGCGGCAGGTGCGACCCGGTCGCGGTCGCGCACGCGGACCCGGAGAAGGCCGCCGTCGCCCGGCGAGTCCGGCGGCGCTGCCGGGTGGACCCGGACGCGGCGGTCGGGGTGGCGCACGTCCTGCGCACCGGCGTTGCCGAACTGCACCCCGCGGTCGGCGACGAGCTCCTCGCCGCGGCGGCGGCCGGTGACGAGCAGCTGCGGATGATCCGCGACCTCGGGCTCAGGAGCGCGCTCGTCGTCCCGCTCACCGGCCGGGACGGGACGTTCGGGACGATCTCCCTGGCGTATGCCGACTCCGGGCGCCGCTACGGCGCCGAGGACCTCGCGCTCGCCGAGGACATCGCGCGCCGCGCCGCCGTCGCGGTCGAAAACGCGCGCATCCACCGGCAGCAGACCGGGCGCCTCGCGGCGATCACGCGGGTCGCCGAGGCCGCGCAGCGCGCGATCCTGGCGCCGGTCCCCGCCCGCGTCGGGACGGTCGCGCTCGCCGCGGCGTACGCCAGCGCTGCCCGCGAGGCGCTCGTCGGCGGTGACCTGTACGAGGTGGTCCCGCGACCGGGCGGTGTCCGGCTGCTCATCGGCGACGTCCGCGGCAAGGGCCTGGAGGCGGTGCGGATGGCCACGATCGTGCTGGGCGAGTTCCGCTCGGCCGTCGGGGACCGCGAGGATCTCGTGGCCGCCGCCCGCCGGATGGACACGCGGCTCACGCCGTACCTCGCCGCCGAGGACTTCGTCACCGCTCTGCTCGCGGAGATCACCGACGAGGGCCGCTGCGAGGTGGTGTGCTGCGGTCACCCCCCCGCGCTGCTCGCCCTGGACGGCCGGATCCGCGAGGTCGGGCGCGCCGACAGCCTGCCGCTCGGTCTCGGCGCGACCCCCTCGTCGACCTTCGTGACCATGACGCCGGGCTCGCGGCTGCTGCTCTACACCGACGGCATTCTCGAGGCCAGGGACGCGAACGGCCGGTTCACCGACGTCGCGCGGGTGCTGGCCCCCCTGGCCCACGGTGACATCCGCACCGTCCCCGAGCGCATCCTCGACGAGCTCCGGGGGGTCGTCGGAGCCGACCTGAACGACGATCTCGCGTTGCTGGTGGCGGAGTACCGGCCGGGGTGACCGGCGGCTGGGCGATCAGGTCGCCGCGGCGAAGCAGCCCGCGAGCACTCCGTCGGCCTGGTCACACGGTGCCGCCTGCGCCCGGGCCCCGCGGGCGGCAGCGCGGCGGCACTCCTCGTCGGTGACGCGAGCGACATGGCGACGCACGTGACCACCCGGCGCCATCTCGTGCAGGCTCTGGGCGAGCCGCACGCACACGACCTGGCAGACGTCGCCCGCGTCCGGCTCCCCCAGGCCGGCGTCGAGCGCCGCTCGCCAGACGTGCGGCAGGAGGCGGTCGACCAGCAGGTCCCAGGCGTCCCGGTCGCCGTCGGCCGCGGCCGCCAGCAGTTCGTCGTCGCGGACGCCGTCGGCTCCGGTCATCGCCCACCTGCCCCTCGCCCCCGACACAGGCACACGACCACCCCGCCCGGGGACAGGGGACGGGGTGGCGCGCGGCGTGGCCGCGTCGGCGGTGCTCTTGTGGATCACTGTGTTCTGCTCCCGTGCTGTGCGAGACGGGAACCCTGCAGCGACCGCTGGAGGACCGCTTGAGCGCCCATCACCGGGAATCCTCCGGAACGGACGCCTAAAGACTCGCTAACCGCCCGGTAAATGCGAGAATTGGCGGTTTCCGGTCTACACGGGACGGGACCGGCTGCGCGACCACGAGACGCGGGGGCCTCGGCGCGCCGTTTCGCGCGCCCCGCTTCGGTTACTCAGGGAGAATGGACCTGCGTCGGCGTCCGCTGCGTATCGCCATGATCGCGCCGCCGTACTTTGCCGTGCCACCGTCGGCGTACGGCGGCATCGAGGCCGTCGTCGCGGACCTCGTCAACGGGCTCGTCGCCCGCGGGCACCACGTCACGCTCGTCGCGGCGGGCGACCACGGCACCGCTGCCCAGCGATTCGTCAAGACCTACGACGAGCCGGCGG
>DATGDX010000488.1:0-5755 GCA_035310665.1 Mycobacteriales bacterium
CCGGTGGGCGATCACGAGCGAGGTGCGCCCGGCGAGGGCGGCCTTGAGCGCCTGCTGGACCGCCGCCTCCGACTCGCTGTCCAGGTGCGCGGTCGCCTCGTCGAGGATCACGATGTCGGGAGCCTTGAGGAGCACGCGAGCGATCGCGATCCGCTGCTTCTCCCCGCCGGACAGCCGGTAGCCACGGTCGCCGACCACGGTGTCCAACCCGTCGGGCAGGGCCGCCACGAGGTCCCAGATCTGCGCGCCCTGCAGCGCCGCGGCGATCTCGTCCTCGGTCGCGTCGGGTTTCGCGTAGCGCAGGTTCGCCCGGATCGTGTCGTGGAACAGGTGCGCGTCCTGGGTGACCACCCCGATCGCGTCGCGCAACGACTGCAGCGTGACGTCCCGGACGTCGACCCCCCCGACCCGGACCGCCCCGCCCGTGACGTCGTACATCCGGGTGGGCAGCATCGAGATCGTCGTCTTCCCGGCGCCGGACGGGCCGACCAGTGCGACCATCTGCCCGGGCTCGGCCCGGAACGAGATCCCGTTCAGCACCGGTTGCGACGGCGCGCTGTCCAGCACGGCGACGTCTTCGAGCGAGGCCAGGGACACCTGCTCGGCGGTCGGGTACCGGAAGCGCACGGCCGCGAACTCGATGCTGCGCACCCCCGTGGGCAGCGGTCGGGCGCCCGGCTTCTCGTCGATCATCGGGGGCAGGTCGAGGATCTCGAAGACGCGCTCGAAGGACACGAGCGCGCTCATGACGTCGACGCGGATGTTCGACAGCGCGGTGAGCGGGCCGTAGAGCCGGGTGAGCAGCGCGGCCAGCGCCACGATCGTGCCGGTGGACAGCCCGCTGGTGATCGCGAGGTGGCCGCCGACGCCGTACACGACCGCGGTCGCGAGCGACGCGACCAGGGTGAGCGCGACGAAGAACGTCCGGGAGTACATCGCGGACAGCACCCCGATGTCACGGACCCGCCCGGCGCGGTCGGCGAACGACGTCGACTCCTCCGCGGGCCGCCCGAACAGCTTGACGAGCAGCGCCCCGGCGACGTTGAACCGCTCGGTCATCGTGGCGTTCATCGACGCGTTGAGCGTGTAGCCCTCACGCGTGATCTCCTGCAGCCGCCCGCCCACGCCGCGCGCGGGCAGGATGAACACGGGCAGCAGCACGAGCGAGAGCAGCGTGATCTGCCACGACAGGCTCAGCATCACGCCCACGGTGGCGACCAGCGCGATCACGTTCGACACCACGCCGGACAGCGTCGACGTGAACGCCTGCTGCGCGCCGATCACGTCGTTGTTCAGCCGGGAGATCAGGGCGCCGGTCTGGGTGCGGGTGAAGAAGGCGACCGGCATCCGCTGCACGTGGTCGAACACGGCGGTCCGCAGGTCGAAGATCAGCCCTTCGCCGATCCGCGAGGAGAACCACCGGGTGGCCAGGGACACCACGGCCTCGATCAGGGCGAGGGCCGCCACCACGCCCGCGATCGTCCACACCAGGTCGAGCCGGCGCTGCGGGATTGCGGTGTCGATGAGCGACTTGAACAGCAGCGGGGTCGCCACCGTGGCCAGCGCGTCGACGACGACGAGGAGCACGAACCAGACGAGCTGGCGGCGATACCGCGCGGCGAAGCCCCAGATGCGGCGGGCCGTCCCCGGCGCGAGCCGACGCGCGGCGACCCCACGGTCCCGCGAGTACGACCGCAGCGTCTGCCAGGTCGCGTGCCCGTCCACCCGTCCTCCTTTCGCCCGCCGCCGGATGCAACACCGGAACGCCCCGTCCCGTTCCCCGATGATCGGCCCGTTCCCCACTGATCGGCGCCGCGACTTCCAGCTCTACCCTTCGGCGGGGCAACGGCGGTAGACACGAAGGGAGGGCGGGACACCCGCCCGAAGGAGGCCCGAGGAGGCCCGAGGAGGCCCGAGGAGGCCTCCGGAAGCGCGAGGGCGCCCAGGGGAGCCCAGGGGAGGTGGACACCGATGGCGTTGGTACGACGGGAACCCCGTCGCGAACTGCCGGAGCTGTTCGACTGGATGTGGCGTGACCCGTTCCGGATGCCGTTCGCGGAGCGGTTCCGCGCGATGTTCCCGGAGATGGGTTCGGCGATGCGGCTCGAGGAGTTCACGGAAGGCAACACGTTCGTGGTCCGTGCGGAGCTGCCCGGCATCGACCCGGACAAGGACGTCGAGATCACGATCAGTGAGGGCATGCTGACGATCAAGGCGGAGCGCCGTGAGAAGCGGAAGGAAGAGGAGGAGGGCGGCCGCCGCTTCCACTCGGAGTTCAGCTACGGCTCCTACACGCGCACCGTCCCGCTCCCGTCCGGGGCCACGGAGGACGACGTCAAGGCGGAGTACAAGGACGGCATCCTGACGGTCCGCGTGCCGATCGCCACGGAGGGGAAGGCGGAGGTCAAGCGGATCGCGATCAGCAAGGCTGGCGGGTAGGCACCCCGACTACCCCGGCTCGCCGGCCGCGAGGCGACGGGCGGCCGCCGCCGCGGCGGCCAAGTGCTCCCCCTCTGTCTCGAGCGGGCCCTCGAGCGAGCGGAGCAGCGCCTTCGCCTCCACGGCGGCGGGCCGGGGGGCGGTGAGCAGGGCCGCGGCGAGGTCGTCGGCGGCGTCGAGGAGCTCCCCGGGTGGTACGGCGAGGGTCGCGAGGCCGAGCCCGACCGCCTCGTCGGCCGCCACGGTCCGGCCGGTGAGCGCGAGCTCGAGGGCCCGCGAGGGGCCGGCGAGCGCACGCAGCCGGGCGAGCCCGCCGAGGGCGGGGACGCGGCCACCGACCACGTCGGTGACCGTCAGCCGCGCGTCGAGGGACAGGATCCGCAGGTCGCAGGCCAGGGCGAGCTCGACCGCGGCGCCGTCGACCGGGCCGGCGAGTGCGGCGACGGTGAGCAGGTCGGCGCGGTCGAGCCGGCGTACCGGGTCCTGCCACCCGTGCAGGACCCGGCCCCCGGCGTCCGTCGGCGGGGACAGCCCGGACACGGCGGCGAACAGCTCCGGCGCGAACAGCACCACCCGCGTGCTGCCGGGCAGCGCGCGCAGGGCCGCACCGAGGGCGTGCCAGACGGCGTGCCCTGCCGCCGGGACCGCGGCAACGACGACCAGACCCTCGCCGCGGTCCCCGACGGTGACCGCCCCCGGCGGTGACGCCGGACCGCTCAGGACTTCGTCTTCGCCTTGCCGCGGGTCGCCCCGCCGCGCCCGCGCAGCGTCGCGCCGGACTCGGTCAGGATGCGGTGGACGAACCCGTAGGAGCGACCGGTGCTCTCCGCGAGCGCCCGGATGCTCTGACCCGAGTCGTACTTCTTCTTCAGTTCGGCCGCGAGCTTGTCCCGATCGGGACCCGTCACGCGGCTGCCCTTCTTCAACGTCTCGACCACGGCACGCCTCCCCACTTCTCTCAGCCCCTGGCCAATGATCAGCCGTGCCCCGGTAGAAGATCCATACCCCACGACGGACCGATCACTCGTGCTAGTGATACCTCACGCGCGGGCCACGCTGCCAGGTCGCGCCGCACCGGAGTCGGACACCGGTGTCGCGGGCGGGTCCCGCGAGCACACCGCCGTCCGTGACGCCGACCCGCGGGAGCCATCTCATGAGCGACGATCTGCGCGTCGGTCTGGTCGGCTACGGCCTGGCCGGGTCGACGTTCCACGCCCCGTTGATCGCGGCGACGCCCGGCCTGCGCCTCACGACCGTGGTGACCGCGAGCCCGCAACGCCAGGCGGACGTGCGCACCCGGCACACCGGCGCCGCCGTCGTACCGTCCGCCGCCGAGCTGTGGGCCCGCGCGCGCGATCACGACCTGGTCGTCGTCGCCGCGCCGAACGCGGTGCACGCCGACCTCGCCCGCGCGGCGCTGGCCCACGGGCTGCCGGTCGTCGCGGACAAGCCGCTCGCGGTGACCGCGGCCGAGGGCCGCCGCGTCGTCGCCGACGCGGACGCCCGCGGGCTGCTGCTCACCGTGTTTCAGAACCGGCGGTGGGACTCCGACCAGCTCACGCTGCGCCGGCTGCTCGCCGAGGGGGAGTTCGGTCCGGTGCACCGCCACGAGTCGCGCTTCGAGCGGTGGCGGCCCGAGATCGCCTCCACGAAGTGGCGGGAGCGGTTGCCGGCGGCCCAGGGCGGCGGGGCGCTGCTGGACCTCGGGAGCCATCTCGTCGACCAGGCGGTGCAACTGTTCGGGCCGGTGCGCACGGTGTACGCCGAGGTCGCCGCGCGGCGCGGGGCGGCGGACGACGACGCGTTCCTCGCGCTCACCCACGTCGGCGAGGTGCGCAGTCACCTGTCCCTCGGCGCGGTCGCCGCCGCGCCCGGCCCGCGGCTGCGGGTGCTCGGCGCCCGCGGGGCGTACGTCGTCGACGGGCTGGACGGGCAGGAGGACGCGTTGCGCGCCGGGCGGCGGCCGGATGAGTCGTCACCCTGGGGGGTCGAGCCCCCGCAGCGGTGGGGGCGGCTGCTGCGCGGCGAGGTCGCGGCACCCGTGCCCAGCGAGCGCGGTCGTTGGGACCTGTTCTACCCCGCGCTGGCGCGCGCGGTGCGGGACGGCGGACCGCCGCCGGTCGACCCGCGGGACGCGATCGGGGTCCTCGAGGTGCTGGAGGCGGCGCGCACCAGCGCGACCGAGGCCCGCGTGGTCGAGCTGCCAGGGTGATCCAAGCCACCGATAACGGTGCGCCGGGCTGCGGCCGGCGTCGACCCCCGCTGTTCGATCGACGCGGGCAGCGCCCCGGGAAAAGACCGCGGCAGCTAGGCGAGCGCGACCAGGTCGGCGAGCTCCTCGTTCCACAGGTCCTCGACCCCGTCCGGGAGCAGGATCACCCGCTGCGGCGCCAGCGCCTCGACCGCTCCCTCGTCGTGGGTGACGAGGACGATCGCGCCGCGGTAGGACCCGATCGCGCGCAGCACCTCCTCCCGGCTCGCCGGGTCGAGGTTGTTCGTCGGCTCGTCGAGCAGCAGCACGTTCGCGCCGGAGACGACGAGCGTGGCCAGCGCCAGGCGCGTCTTCTCCCCGCCGGACAGCGTCCCGGCCGGCTGGTCGACCGCGTCGCCCGAGAACAGGAACGAGCCGAGCACCCGGCGCAGCTCCACGTCACCCGTGTCCGGCGCGGCGGCGCGCAGGTTGTCCAGCACCGTCCGGTCGCGCTCCAGGGTCTCGTGCTCCTGCGCGTAGTAGCCGAGCCGGAGCCCGTGACCGTGCACCAGGGCTCCGGTGTCCGGTGGCTCGAGCCCGGCGAGCAGCCGCAGCAGCGTCGTCTTGCCGGCCCCGTTGAGCCCGAGGATGACGACCCGGCTGCCGCGGTCGATGGCGAGGTCGACGTCGGTGAAGACCTCCAGCGAGCCGTACGACTTCGACAGCGCGGAGGCGAGCAGCGGCGTCCGGCCGCACGGCTGCGGGTCGGGGAAGCGCAGCCGGGCGACCCGGTCCGCCCGGCGCGTCTCCTCCAGCCCGGACAGCAGTCGCTCGGCGCGCCGGTCCATCGTCTGCGCCGCCTTGGCCTTGGTCGCCTTGTACCGCATCCGGTCGGCCTGCGCGTGCAGCGCCGCCGCCTTCTTCTCCGCGTTGGCCCGCTCCCGGTGCCGCCACCGTTCGTCGGCCTCGCGTTGCTGCACGTACGCCGCCCACCCCACGTTGTACAGGTCGAGCACGGCCCGGGTCGCGTCGAGGTGGAACACCCGGTTGACCGCCGCGTCGAGCAGGCTCACGTCGTGGCTGATGACGGCCAGCCCGCCGCGGTGCGCGCGGAGGAACTCGCGC
>DATGDX010000489.1:0-1598 GCA_035310665.1 Mycobacteriales bacterium
CCCGGACCATCTCGGCGGCATCGAGATCGGTGAGCGGCAGCAGGTTGAACACGCGGTCGTCGAGCAGGTCGATGAACACTCCACCGAGTCCGAACATCACCAGCGGGCCGAACACGGGGTCGTGCACGACGCCGATGACCGTCTCGATACCCGGGGCCACCATGGGCTGGATCAGCGCACCGTCGGCGCGCTCGCCCAGCGTGGCCTCGATGTCGGTGTAGGCGCGCCGCACGGCCCCGGCGTCGGCCAGTCCGAGCCGCACCCCGCCGACGTCGGTCTTGTGCACCAGGGCGGTGCCCGCGGCCTTCAGTGCGACCGGGAACCCGAGGGCCTCCGCGGCGGTGACGGCTTCGTCGGCGGAGGTGACGTGGTGCGTGGCGACCGCGGGGATCCCGTAAGCGGCGACCAGGGCCGTGGCCTGGGCCGCGGCGAGCCATCCGCCATCGGGGTGCGCGAGCAGAAAATCGGCGGCCAGTTGGCGGACCGCGGCCGGGTGGACCTCCGGGAGGGTGGGAACGTGCCCGACGGGACGCCGGCGACGTTGCGCGTACGCCGCGACCCTGGCCAACGCGCGAGCCGCCTCCTCCGGGGTCGCGAACGACGGAACAGCCACGCCGGGCTGCACGGCCACCGTCACCGCGGCCGGCTGCCCGAGCACGCTCATCACCACCGGCTTGCCGGTGCGCCCCGCCTCCCGCATGGTCGCAGCCGTGAGCTGGTCCAGGCTGGTCAACGGCACCGGGGTCAGCACGGCGAGCACCGTGTCCACGGCGGTGTCGGCGGCCACTGCCGCCACGGCGGCGCCGAACTGCTCGGCGGTGGCGGCGGCGACCGTGTCCACCGGGTTCGCCACGGCCGCGCCGGGCGGGAGCTGGGCGCGGAGCTGTCGCTGAGCGGCCGGGGACAACTCCGGGACCTCGAGCCCGGCATTGGCAGCTGCGTCTGCGGCGAGGATGCCCGGGCCGCCGGCGTTGCCGACGATCGCGAGCCGGGGTCCCACGGGCAGCGGCGTGTGAGCCAGCACGGCCACGACGTCGAACAACTCACCCAGCGAATCGACGGCGATGACGCCTGCCTGGCGGAACAGCGCCTCGACGGTGGCGGCGGGGGTTGCCGCAGCCGCGGTGTGCGAGCGTGCGGCACGCGACCCGGCCGGCGAGCTGCCTCCCTTCATTGCGACGATCGGCTTGTGGCGGGAGAGCCGGCGAGCGATCCGGGCGAACTTCCGGGGATTGCCGAAGGACTCCCAGGTACAGCACGACCACTCGCGTGCGGACGTCTTGTTCCCACCACAGCAGCAGGTCGTTGGCGCTGACGTCGGCTCGGTTGCCGATCGAGACGAAGCTGGACACGCCGAGCTTGAGTGCAGCGGTGCGCTCGAGCAGCGCGATGCCCAACCCGCCGGACTGGGAGAGCATCGCCACGGTTCCCGGGCGCGGCGGCGTCGGTGCGAACGTCGCATTGAGCCGGGTCTGCGGGTCGGTGTTGAGCAGACCCAGGCAGTTCGGCCCGATCAGCCGCATGCCGCCCTCACGGGCCAGCCGCAGCAGCTGCCGCTGGGCTGCCTGTCCTGCCGGCCCGATGTCCGCAAAGCCCGA
>DATGDX010000490.1:0-4466 GCA_035310665.1 Mycobacteriales bacterium
GGCTGGTGCGCCTGCTTACCCATCGGGTCGAGGGGCTGGAGCGGTTCCGCGAGGCCCTCGACCTGCTTGGCACGCACGGGGTCGTCAAGGCGTACGTCGAGGTCGTCACCGACGAGAACGGCTGACTGGTCGAGCGCCCCCCATTCCTCGAATTGGCTTCCGCAGCGGGCAGCGAGGTTCGTTGTTCTCGTAGAGGCCAGGGCAGTTCACGTGCTCGCAACCGGCGGCGAATGGGTCGAGTCTGCGGTGAGCCCCTCGTCCCCAGGCAACGCACGCGGCGTCGCTCTTCCGGGCACTCCCCGTTCCACTCGATGCCGATCACGTACGGCGCGGAGCGGTCCCCCAAGGCCGTCTCCTCCGGCGACGCGGCTCATGCATCCGGCCTGCTGCCACACTCGAGGGTCGAGTGCGGGGAGGGAGTGGCTCGTTGAGCTCCACGAGCACGTCAATCGCCTCGTCGCTGAGGCTGCTGAGATAGCGCGATTCCCATTAGTAGCGCATCTCATGCGATGCGTAGTCGGCGTCGGCACGCTGCGCGGATTCGGACCCTGATCGCCGACCTCAGCACGCCCGATGCGAAAGTCTATTGACCGAGCGTCTATTGTCAGGGAGCCTCGTTGCAGCGTGATGCTCGTGTTTGGGGGTGCGCCGGGTGGGGGTTCGGACACAGAGCGTGCGGCGGGCTACCGCGACACAAGAACACGACCGCGCATGTCGAGATGCCGGCCCCAAGTCGTTGACTCCGAATGGAGGAACTGGCCGATCGCGTCGGGTTCTCTCGAATCGACAACGATGACCCGCTCGACGCGGGGGTCACCGGCCAATGGGGCGCAGGCCTAGCTTGCGGCCCCTGCGGGGGCGACCCAGTAAGGAGGACCCATGCGCCGCCGTCTAGCCGTGGCCGGCGTCGTTGTCGCCCTCGTAGGACTCGGGACGCCGACGGCGCTGGCCACGCCGACCGTGCGCCTCAAGGGGACGAGCGCGAGCGGGTACAAGAACCTCAAGCTGCCGGCCGGCACCGTCATCGACGCCAGCGCCTACAGGATCACGACCAGAGACCGCTACAGCTTCATTCTCGGCGGCGGCTCCGACCTGACCCTCAAGGGCGCCACGGGCGTGAACACGCTGCCGGACAGCACGAGCTGGAAGACGTTCCACGGCAGCGCCGGCGTCGCGTTCCGTACGCCGCGGCCGCGGCTCCTCGACGGCTACTTCCACAACTTCGGCGACTCTGTGGTGATAACCCGCGATGCCGAAGGCTTCGTGGTCCGGGGCAACCGCTTTTCGAACATGCACGACGACGCCTGGCTCGAGAACGACTGGGAGCGCAACGGCCTCTACGAGGACAACTACGCCGACGGGCTGGTGGGCTTCTCGGCCCGGCCCTACCTCAAGGGCGCCGCGACCTCGGCCGGCCTCCAGCGCACCCTGGTGATCCGTAACAACGTCCTGTGGCTCAAGCCCATGCGGAGCGTCCACGTCGGCCCGAAGCCCGGCAACGGCGGCGTGTTCAAGTGGCGGGACCCAAACGGCTACGGGATGCGGGTCGCGATGACCGGCAACACCATCCGCCTCGACAAGGTCGGCGCCTGGGGCAGCCTGACCTTCCCGAAGAGCGGCGGCTACGAGAACAACGTCATCGTCTGGACCGGCCGGGGTCCCTACCCGGGGAAGGTCCCGGCCGGGGTGAGGGTCCTCAGCGGCCGGGTGGGCCTGGCGCACTGGGTGACGGTCGTTGCCGACTGGGAGCGCCGCCACCGTCGCTGACCGTCCAACTGCCGCCGATCGCCGTGATCGGCGGCATCGCGGTCAGCGACAAGGGAGGCCGAGCGCCACTGACGCGTCGTGGTCTCCGCGTCGGGTCGCCGGGACCAGGGCTGCACCCGGGCACTGGATCGCCGGCGCCGTGAAGGAGGAGGTGCAGGAAGTGACAATTCCTCGAGAGGCATTCGGCTTCGGTATGCCGTGGGAAGCCAACTACGGATTCTCGCAGGCCCTGCGGGTCGGCTCGACGCTGCACATCTCGGGCCAGCTGTCGCACGACATGCAGGGTCACTTCATCGGCGTCGACGACTTCGGGCTCTATGTCCGCACGACTCTTGCCAATCTCGACCGGGTGCTGGAGCACTTCGGGGTGACCAAGAGGCAGATCGTGGAAACGACGGTCTACGTGCGAGAACTGCGGCGTCACTTCCAGGACATGTCTCGCCTGCACGCCGAGTACTTCGGCGATCACCGGCCGGCGAGCACGGTCATCGGCGTCGTGGACCTCCCTCTTCCAGATCAGCTCGTCGAGATCGCGGCGGTCGCCGCCGTCGACGCCACGTAGGACGCCACGTAAGCGGCAGGCAATCCGTCGCCGAGTCGGGTCGCCGCAGGGGCAGCGACCCCGGGACGACGCCGAGGTGCTCGAATCGGGTTCGGACGTGACGGCGCGGCACTGGTGACGGTCGTCGTGTGCGGCGACCGACGAGCACCACTCGGCACCACGCAAGAGCACGACGTCCCGGCGACCCCGAAACCTGAGGTGGAATAGTGCGGCCATGTCGGACGCCGGCGGCGGGAGGCGCGGGGTGCGTCGGCGTGTGGGGGAAGCCGTCGACACCGGCGTCAGCCTCGTCGGGGAGGCGGCTCGCGGGCTGACCCAGGACACGGTCCGCCAGATCGTCGAAGACCTGACCCCGCATCTGATCGAGCAGACTCTTCCGGAGATCCTCGGAGCCGTCCTTCCGCGCGTGATCGAGGAGGTCGCCCCCGCGATCGTCGACGGCCTGACCCCGCACCTCGTGGAGCGGACCGTGCCGATGGTGGTCGCCGGGACGACTCCGGCCCTGGCCGACGATCTGCTGCCGGAGATCCTACGGCGGCTGCGGCCGTTCCGCGAGGAGGAGTACGCCCCCGCGCTGATCGACGCGGTGACGCCGCACCTGCTCGAGCGGACCGCGCCGGACCTGATCTCGGGTCTGCTCCCGACGATCCGCGCCGAGGTTGTGCCGGTCGTCCTCGACGACGTCGTCGACGACCCACGCCTGCGCGACCTGATCCGGCAACAGAGCCTCGGCCTCGTCCTCGACGCCCACGAGCGTTTCCGGCGGAGGTTGGCCCGCGGCGACGACACGGTGGACCGCACCGTACGACGGATCGTGCCGTTTGCGCGGCCGCGCCGGGTCGCCGCCGACGCCCCGGCGGGCCGCACCACGCGCTACGCAGGGATTGTCACCCGCGGCGTGGCTCTGGTCGTGGACCTCGGCGTGCTCGCGCTCCTGGCCGGCCCGGGGCTGTCGGCCGCCCTGGGCCTGCTCGACGCGGTGCTCTCCCCCGCGCCCGGCTCGGTGGTGGCCGGAGCCACGACGACGTTCAGCGCGGCCGCGCCGCTCTACTTCGCGCTGTGCTGGTGCCTCACCGGCTCCACCCTCGGGTCGTTCGTGGCCGGGTTCTCCGTGTGCGCTCGCGGGGGCGAGCCGCCCGCACTGTGGCGATCGGTCGCCCGCGCCTGGTTCACGTTGCTGCTGCTGCCGGTGTGGGCGGTCGGGATGGCCTGTACCTCGCTGACCTCCCGCCGCACCGCCTGGCAAGATCGGCTCACCGGCACCGAAGCGCGGTACGTGGTGACCGTCACGATGACGGCCTCCGCCGTGGAGCCGCCCCGCCGGTAGGTCACCCGCACCCGGCCCGCGACGAGCACGACGCCCGCGCGCAGCGGCGCGACGGCGCCGGTGGGCGTCACGACCGCGCCGAGGGCCGTGCACGCGCTTTCACGGCGTCGAGGGTCACGTCCCGAGCAGGCGCGCCTTCTGCAGCTCGAACTCGGCGTTCGTCAACACGCCGGCGTCCCGCAGCCGGCCGAGCTCCCCGAGCTGGGCCAGCAGCGCGGCCGTGTCGGAGGAGGCTGCGGCAGGAGCAGCCGACGGGGACCCGGCGGGCGGTGCCGCGACGGGCCCCGCCGCCGGACCGGCGACGGGCGCCGGTGTGGGTGCCGGGTGCGGGGGCGCCGCGGTCATCTGCTGCCACTGCGCCTGCTGCCAGGCGGCCGTCCGGTGGTGCACCCGGGTCGCGACGTTCGCGGCGACGGCCGCCCTCGCCGTGGTCCTCAACAGCCCCATGTCCGGTCCCTCCTGCGCACGATCGTCGCGGTCACGACTCCGCGCCCTCCGCGAGGCCCTCGGCGAGGAGCGCGTCCAGCTCGGCGGGCGCGACCGAGCCATGCGCCACGACCCGCGCGCCCGGTTCGGCGGCAGCCATGGCAAGCGGCCACGTCTGCTCCACGAAGATCACGGCACACAGGCTGCCGGGGCCGATCAGGTCGCCGGCGTGCGCGAGGTCGTCGGTGTCGAGGAGGCCGGACGATGCCCCGACGACCGACTCCACGCCGTCGACGCCGGCGACCTCGGCGTTGTCGACCCGCGACACCTCGCCGTCCGGGCCCTTGCGCACGAACTCCAGGTCGAGCACACGGATCACGTCGC
>DATGDX010000491.1:0-2025 GCA_035310665.1 Mycobacteriales bacterium
TCGACGTGAGCACGATGGTCGCCCAGCTCGACCTGCTCTACCAGGAGTGCCTGGCGCCGGCGGGGAGGTCGCGGCGATGACGAGAACCGTCCTGCTGTGCGCCACGGTGGCGCTGCTTCCCCTGCTGGTGCCCAAGGGCCCCGGGAACACCGCCCCGGTCGATGCGTTCGCGATGCTGTTCATCGCGGTCGCCCTCGTCGCCGTCGCACACCGGCGGGAGCCGTTCCGCGCTCCGGCCGCACTCGCCCTCCTCGCCGTCTTCGTGCCAACGGGGATCGCCACGATGGTCAGCTTGTCGCCGGGGACGAGCCTGGTGAGTCTGATCGTGGAGATCTACCTCGTGCTGCTGATGTGGCTCGCCGCGACCACGATGGCGAACCGGCCCGCTGCGTTCCGCGCGGTCCTCGTCACGTGGGCGGTCGCGTCGGCCGGCTGGGCCCTGCTGATGATCGCAACCCACTACCAGGTGCTCCCGAGGGGGCTGCTCGACCTGCTCGTCGCCCACTCGTCCTCGTCACGCGTGTCGGGAACGGCGAAGAACCCGAACCTCGCCGCCAGCTACCTCGTCACGTCGTTCTTCGTCGTGCTCGTCGCGCCGCTGCCGTTCCGCCGGCTCGCCCGGTGGGCGGTGGGAGCCCTGATCCTGTGGGCCGTGCTGCTCACCGAGTCCAACGGTGCGCTGCTCGCCGCCGTGGTCGGGATGCTCGTGGTCGCCTCCGCGGTTCCCGTGCGCCGGGTCGCCCCCCGGGCCCGGGTGGCGGTCGCCGCGGCCGGCGTCCTCCTGGTCGCGGTCGTGGTCGGGGCGGCGGCGGTCACCGTTGCCGTGCCGGCGCAGGACACGACGACAGTGAACGAGATCGTGCAGATCGGTGAGCGGGGCAACGCCGGCCCGCTGTCCGCGAACGCCGAGCGGCTCGACAAGGGCATCTCGGCCCGGGTGGCCATCTGGACCGCGGCCTGGTCCGGCGGGGTGCGCAACGCCGCGTTCGGCGTGGGGCCGGGGGCGGGTCAAAAGGTCGATGTCGGCGGCAGCGATCTCAACAAGGGCCTGCACAATGACTACCTGGCGTTCTTCCTCGAGCGCGGGGTCCTCGGTCTCGTGGCCTTCCTGTTCTTCCTCTGCGTCCTCCTGTGGTGGTGCATCCCGCTGCTGTTGTCCGAGCGAGTGAACGCCGCCGCGGGCGTCCTGGGCCGGACCGGGTCGTTCGCCGGCCTGGCGGGAGCGGTCGTCGCCAACGCCGCGATGCCCGCGACGCACGAGTCGTTCCATTTCCGGCACCTGTGGCTGCTCATCGCGCTGGTCTGGGCCGCCCGCTACTTCCTGAGCGAGGCATCGCCGGGTCGACAAGCTCCACACCGGGCCGCCGTCGCGCGCCGCGAGGAGCAGGCCGATGCTCTCGTTTGAGCGCTCCGGGTGCTCCTCACCGACTCGACCAGCACCGCCGCCACGCTCGGGATCGTCCCGCTCGACGATCTCCGGCTGGTGCCGGCCCCCGTCCAGGGCGAGCCGCTGAGCCGGCGCCGCGGCGCGGTGGCCGTCTCCGATGAGGTGCTGCACGACCCGACCGCCGCGGCCGAACTCGCCCAGCTGGCGCTGCTCGGTGTCCGTTTCCTGCGTCCCCGGGAGTTCTACGAGCGCACCCAGCGGCGGGTCATGCTCGACGGCCTGGACGAGTCGTGGTTCCTGTTCGAGCGGCCCCTGCGACCGCGGCGGATCTACGAGGCCGGCAAGCGCGTCATCGACGCCATCTGCGGCCTGCTCGGCGCCCTGCTCGTGCTGCTCGTCGCCCCCGTGCTGTGGCTGCTGTACCGCTTCGACGACCGCGGGCCGGTGTTCTTCCGGCAGGAGCGGGTCGGGCGGTACGGCGAGTCGTTCATCATCTGGAAGTTCCGGACGATGCGCGTGGACGCCGAGGCGGCGGGCCCGGTGTGGGCGGCCAAGGACGACGCGCGTGTGACCAGGATCGGCGCGCTGCTGCGCAAGACGCGACTCGACGAGATGCCGCAGTTCTTCAACGTGCTCCG
>DATGDX010000492.1:0-2353 GCA_035310665.1 Mycobacteriales bacterium
GTACGACGCGACCGCCACCATCGCCCGGTCGATCGCGGCACGCGCCGCGACACCGTTGCGCACCCCGGCGAGCTGGATCGCGAACGTCACCGGACGCCCCGACCGGGTCACCGCGTAGCCGGCGAGCGCGCGCACCCCGGCGAGCGTTCCCGTCTTCGCCGACACCCGGCCCGCGGCCACGGTGCCGCACATCCGCCGGCGCAGCGTCCCGTCCCGGCACGCGACCGGCAGCGACGCTCGGACGAGCGGGCCGACCCTCGTGGCGGCGGCGGAATCGAGCCATCGGACGGTCCCCGACGGGGTTTGCCGGTTGTACGCCGACAGCCCGGAGCCATCGGCCATCGTCGCGCCCGCGACCCCGAATCGGGCGGCCTGCCGCTGCACCGCCGCGACACCGAAGACGGTCGTGCCACCACCGGCAGTGCGACCGAGCTCCTTGGTGAGCAGCTCGGCGGTGAAGTTGTCCGAGTTCTTCAGCATGAGCCGGACCAGCTGGGCGATCGTGGGCGACCGGTGCACGGCGACGAGGCGGGTGCGCGCGGCGGGACGCCCGACGCGGCTGCCCCCGGCACGCCGACGCCGGCCCGGAAGAGCAGCGTGCGGAACGCCGCCAGGTTCGCGGGCACCGGGTCGGCCAGGAACGCCGGGTCCCGGCGCCACGCGTTGCCGTTGACGGCGAACGCGGACAACGGCCCCACCTCGAGGGGGACGAACGACGGCTTCCAGCCGGGCGCGAGGCGAGCCCGGTCGTAACGGCTGTCGTCGATCCACACGGTCCCCGGGATGGCGCGGATCCCGGCGGCGCGGACGGCACGGGCGATCGCCACGAGATCGGTGCCGCGGAGCACGGGGTTGCCGCCGGCGGTGAGGACGAGATCGCCCCGCAGGACGCCGTCGGCGGTGACCGGGCCTGTGACGCCGACCGTGGTGTCCAGTCGCCGGTCCGGAGCGGTGGAGAGCAGCAGGCTGACCGCGAGCGGGATCTTCTCGAGGCTCGCCGGGGGCAACGGCAGGCCGGCGTTGCGGCTCACCACGGTGCCGACCCCGCCGACGGAGATCTGCGCGCCCCAGACGGTCGCCGACGAGGCGCCGAGCGCGCCCAGCAGCTGCGCCGGCAGCGCGTCGACCGGGGTGACGGCGCGCGCGGATGTGCCCGCGGGAGTGACCGCAGCGAACGGGACGAGGGCCAGGGCGAACGACGCGGCGAGCACGCGCGTTCGGGTGAACCGAGGCAGGCGATGAAGGCGAACTGTAGCTGCTCGATTACAAAAAGTGCCGGAAGCGGCGCGCGGAAGAGACGCGATCAGGCGACCCGGAACTGCTCGGCGTCGCCCCGCCGCAACGTCACCCCCAGCCCCGGGCTGCCCTGGTCGGGCCGGATCGCCCCGCCGGACGGGTCGAGCGTGCCGTCGAACAGCACGGTCTCCAGCCGCACGTGATCGTGGAACCACTCGATGTGCCGCAGGTTCGGCACCGCGGCGGCGACGTGGGCGTGCAGGTGCGGGCAGCAGTGCGCCGAGACCTGCAGCCAGCAGGACGCAGCGAGCGCGGCGACGCGCAGCCACTCGGTGATCCCGGCGCAGCGGCTCACGTCGGCCTGCAGGCAATCGACGGCGGGCGCCATTCGGGCGAAGTCCGCCAGGTCGAAGCCGTACTCCCCCCCCCCCGCCACGTCCGCGTCGATCGCGTCGCGGACCACGCCGAGGCCGGTCAGGTCGTCGGAGGACACCGGTTCCTCGAACCAGCGCACGTCGGCGTCGGCGAACGCGCGCGCCATCCGGACCGCCTGCTTGCGGGAGTAGCCGCCGTTGGCGTCGACGTACAGCTCGGTCGCGTCCCCGATCACCTCCCGGGCCAACCGCACCCGGGCGAGGTCGCGCGCCTCGCGGCTCCCCCACGACTCCCCGATTTTGATCTTCACCCGGGGAATGCCGAGCTCGTGCGCCCAGTGCGTGAGCTGCGCCCGCGTGCGGTCGTCGTCGTACGTCGTGAAGCCGCCGCTGCCGTAGACCGGCACCTCGTCCCGGACGCTGCCCAGCAGCCGGCACAGCGGCGCGTCGAACAGCTTGGCCTTGAGGTCCCACAGCGCGACGTCCACCGCCGCGATCGCGCACGACACCAGGCCCGGCCGGCCCAGGTTGCGGCAGGCGCGCACCATCGCCTCCCACGCGCCGGGCACGTCGAGCACCGGCCGCCCGCACACCACGTCGGTGAGCACGTCGCGGGTCAGCGGCGCGCACGCGGGCGCGGCGTACGTCCAGCCGACCCCGGTCCGGCCGCCGCCGGTCACCTCGACGTAGACCATCGTCGTCGACGACCAGGTCAGCGTCCCGTCCGCCTCCGGCGCGTCGGT
>DATGDX010000493.1:0-3918 GCA_035310665.1 Mycobacteriales bacterium
CGGTCGCCGACGGTGTCGACGTCGGGCGGCAGGTAGAGCAGCTGCACGGCACCGACGATCGCCTCCGCGACGCGGTCGCGGAACGCGGGGGTCGCCAGCCGCGCCGCGTCGCCCGGATTCGTCAGGTACCCGACCTCCGCGCGGATCGCGGGCATTCGCGTCAGCCGCAGCAGGTCCCAGGTCTTCGCGTGGGTGCGACAGTCCAGCAGGCCGGTGCGCGTGACGATCTCACGCTGGAGAAGGCTCGCGAACCGGGCCCCGACGACGGACCCCGCGCCGCGGTCGGAGCCGAAGTAGTACGTCGCCACCCCCTGCGCCTGCGGGTTCGTGTGACCGTCGACGTGCAGCGAGATCAGCAGGTCGGCCGCGGTCGTGTTCGCGAACGCGGCCCGCTCCTCGTCGTCGGCCTCGCCGTCCGGTCCACGAGTCAGGAACACGGAGACCCCGGTGGCGGCCAGCCGCCCCTCGACCCGCCGGGCCAGGTCGCTGGCCAGCCGGGCCTCGTCGAGTGCGCCCACCGCCACCCCACGGTCGCCGCCGCCGTGCCCCGGATCGATGACCACGAGCTTGCCCGCGAGGCTGGGTCCGGCCTGACGCAACGCCTCGGACTCCCGCATCGCCTGCGGACTGCCCCCGACCACGGCGCGGGCGAGTTGGGCCAGCGCGCGCAGCGTCCCCGGGCCGCAGGTCCCGTCCGGGAGCAGACCCACGTTGCGCTGGAACTCGCGCACGCCTTGCTCCGTCCGCGGGCCGAAGATCCCGTCCGGACGGCCGGGATCGAACCCGAGGTCGAGCAGCCGCTGCTGCAACGCGACGACGTCGTCGCCGACCAGTGGGTGACTCACGGCGTACGACAACACGCGGTCCCCGAGGTGCCACCGCGCCTCGTCCAGGGCACGGTAGGTCTCCGGACCGACGATCCCGTCGACGGTCAGCCCGCGCTGCTGCTGGAAGGCGCGCACCGCGCGGTCGCAGGTGTCGTCGAACGCGGCGTACGATCCGTCACTGTCGGTGACCAACCCGAGGGTTGCCAGCTTCGCCCGGATCTCGGCGACGGCGGGACCGCAGTCGCCTCGACGCAGCAGCGGCATGAAGGCGGATCCTCGAATCCGGAGGCAGGGGAGACGGGACGGCGGGGCACGTCCGCGCGAATCCTACGGGACCCGCGCCGTCGACCTGCGGTATCGGGAACGAGCGGACCGCGTGTCGCGAGTGCGTCACAGGAACGCGTCGAGATCCTTGAGCAGCATCGCCTTGGGCTTCGCTCCCACGATGGTCTTGACGACCTGCCCCCCGGAGAACACGGACAGTGTCGGGATCGACATGATCGAGTAGGTCCGGGCGGTCTGCGGGTTCTCGTCGACGTTGAGCTTCACCACGGTGATCTTGTCCGGGTGCTCGCGGGCGATCTCCTCGAGGACCGGTGCCACCATCTTGCAGGGACCGCACCACTCGGCCCAGAAATCCACCAGCACCGGCTTGTCGCTGCCGAGCACGTCGGCCTTGAACGTCTCGTCCGTCACGGTCTTGGTCGCGGCCACCGGGGCTCCTTGTCGGTCGGTCCAGTCAGTTGGTGCGGTGCGGTGTCGGCTTCGGGGGACGAGCTCAGCCGCCCCCGAAGGTCGCGGCCTGGACGGGGTCACCGGTGGCCGTCGCGTCGTCGAGCGCGGTCAGGTAACGCTCGGCATCGAGCGCCGCCGCGCATCCGGTCCCAGCGGCCGTCACCGCCTGGCGGTAGGTGTGGTCCACCACGTCGCCACACGCGAAGACGCCGGCCAGGTTGGTGCGGGTGGACGGCGCGTCGACGAGGACGTACCCCGCGTCGTCGAGACGGACCTGGCCCCGGAACAACTCACTGCGCGGGTCGTGCCCGATCGCCACGAAGACCCCCGTGACGTCGAGCGTCGATTCCTCGCCGGTGACGACGTCGCGGAGCCGCACAGCGGTGACGCGCTCGTCACCGAGGATGCCGGCGACGACGCTGTTCCACCGGAAGCGGATCTTCTTGTGGGCGAGCGCCCGCTCCTGCATGATCTTACTGGCGCGCAGCGTGGGCCGCCGGTGGACGACGGTGACCGTCCGCGCGAACCGGGTGAGGAACGTCGCCTCCTCCATCGCGGAGTCGCCGCCGCCGATCACGGCGATGTCCTGGTCGCGGAAGAAGAAGCCGTCGCAGGTGGCGCACCAGGACAGCCCGTGCCCGGACAGCCTCGACTCCTCCGGCAGCCCGAGCCGGCGGTAGCCGGAGCCGGTGGCGAGGATGACGGCACGCGCCGCCTCCTCGCGCTCGCCCGCGCGGACGCGCTTGGTGTGCCCCGTGAGGTCGACCGCGGTGACGTCGTCGGGCACCAGTTCGGCGCCGAACCGCTTCGCCTGCTTGCGCATGGCGTCCATCAGTTCGGGTCCCTGGATGCCGTCCGGGAAGCCCGGGTAGTTCTCCACCTCGGTCGTCGTCATCAGCGCCCCGCCGGCACCGATCGAACCCTCGAAGACCAGGGGGCGCAGGTTCGCCCGCGCCGCGTAGAGGGCCGCGGTGTACCCCGCCGGCCCGGACCCGATGACGATCACGTTCCGAATGTGGCCGTTCGTCTGCGTCACGCCGCCGTCCCTCGTCCGTCCGCCCGTCGTCGAGTAGTCGATAGCGGGAACCGATCCCGGGAATGCGGCATTCCACCGCGTGTCGGGCCCGGGATCCGAGCCGGGATATCACCGGGCGCCCCGTCACGGGCGAAACGCCATCTCGGACACCCCTCCCTGGTAACCCCGACTCGCCGCAGGCAGCCGGGTGAGCCACAGCAACCAGTAGCGCGCACGCGGTCGGGTGGGATGCAGCGTGACCGAGCCCGAGGCTCCGGGGGCACTGGCGACGAGGTCGAACGCGTCGGCCCGGTCCGCCGCCCGGTTCCCGGCTCGCACCTCGACGTCGGTCCCGTCCCCCGGCAGCACGATGTCGATGGTCCGCACGGTCTGCTCCGTGCCGAGGTCGGCGAGCAGGCCGACGCCGGGTTTGAGGCCGCCCAGGTTCGCCCGTGACCGGTACACCGCCGTCGTCCACGCCGTCGTCCGGTCGCCGTCGTACGCGAACCGGACGGTCTCCGGGGACTCGCTGCCGTCGCCGTACGGGTCGAAGTCGCGAACGCTCGCGGGAACGTAGGCGGACGGGGTCCGCCCGGGGGTGGCCGCGGGCGAGGGCGCGGGGGGTCCGGCAGCCGGTGGGGGCAGCGAGGCGGTCGACGGCGAGGAGTCGAGCAGTCGGGCCAACGGTGCCCGCGCGGCCCACCCCCCGGCGAGGAGGGCCGCCGCCACGGCCACGAGCGGGGCGACGCGGCGGGTGATCGCTCGCCCCGGCCGCCCGTCGGCCGCACCGGCAGCGACGAGCGCGGCGGCGAGCTCGGCGGCGGTCGGAGACGGAGTCGCCCGCCCCAGGGCACGTTCGGCGAGCGCGTCCAGCCCGGCGGGGACGCCGCCGCGGACCTGGCGCGGGGAGCGCCCGCGGCCGGCGAGGGTCGGGGCGGGTGCCAGGCCGGGCAGCGGGTCCACCCCCCACCCGGCAACCGTGCCGGCCTCGGGTGCCGGCGGCGGGAAACCCGACGGGGCGCGGCCGGTGAGGGCGGCGTACAGCAGGGCGCCCACCGCGCGCACGTCGGCCGAGGGGTCGGGGTCGATCCCGGCGAGCGCCGCGTCGAGGCCGAAGCCCACCAGGCGCGGCCCGGTGGAGGTGAGGATCACGCTGTCGGCCGTGAGGGCCCCGTGCGCCATCCCCACACCATGGGCCTCCGCGAGCGCGGCGGCCACGACCGCGAGCACCCGCGCCGCCTCCGCGGGGAGCAGCGGCCCGCCGTGCAGCAGCTCGCGCAGCGGGGTTCCCGGAAGCCACTCGCTGACGACGACGAGGATCCCGTCGGCGTCGGCGGCGTC
>DATGDX010000494.1:0-2613 GCA_035310665.1 Mycobacteriales bacterium
CGCCGAGGCGGCGAGTGGGGGCACGGGCGGGGGACCGCGGTCGCCCGGTTTGCCGGGAACCAGCGGCAGCGGGACCGCGAACCCGCACCTCGAACGGCGTCGGCGCGAGGCGGGCAGGTTCGGCGAGGATGCCACGGGCCGCGCGGTGACCACAGGCGAAGCCGTGTCAACGCGTCTGGCTGCCCCGGACGGCCGGGTGATCGGCCCGTGGCGTCGCCTGCGACGATGCGCCGGTGAGCAGACTGGAGGACTGGCTGAGTGCGGTGCGGCAGGAGCTCGACCTTCCCGAGGTCGACGCCGCAGCGGTCCTCGACCTGACGCGCGATGTCGCGCACGAGGTGGCCCGGCCCGCGGCTCCGCTGACGGCGTTCCTGGTCGGCGTCGCGGTCGGACGCACCGGGGCCGACGCCGCTCGCACCCGCGACCTGATCGACCGCGTGTCCGAGATGGCGCGCGGGTGGCCCGGCGACGCCGAGTGAGCCCTGCGGGCACCGGCGGGTGCGCGGAGAGTCGTTGCGGGCGGCGTGGTTGGCTTCGGGGGTTCCTCGGCCGCCCCGAGCGTGGTCGCGTGTGCGGGGCGCCGGCCAGGATCACTCGGCTCGAAGTCCCACGTGGTCAAGGAGGCAGCATGGCCGACCGTACATACCGACTGACCGAGGTCGTCGGCACCAGCCCGGAGTCCGTTGACCAGGCAATCCGCAACGCCGTCCACCGCGCGGGGCAGACCTTGCGGCACCTCGACTGGTTCCAGGTCACCGAGATCCGCGGCTACATCCTCAACAACGAAGTCCAGCACTTCCAGGTCGGCATGAAGATCGGGTTCCGGTTGGAGGACGAGTAAGAGCGGGCGGCGCCGGCCCCGCCTCCCGCAGGTCGGTCCCCCGGCAGCCCCCGGCCGGGGGACCGGGGCCGGGGACCCGACTGGGGATCGGCGCCCCGGTCTCGCGGCGACCTCGGTCGTGGCATCACGGGTAGGGTGCGTCGAGTGGCCGACCCGACACGCGTGATCCGGCCTGCTGCAGTCCTCCCGGAGCAGGCGGCGCGGCGAGTGCTCGCCGAGCTCGAACGCCAGGACGTGTCCCGAGGCGGGGTCTGGAACGCGACGTCGGGCTGTGGCAGCGCTACGACGTGCCGTGGTCCGGCGAGGGCGGCGGCATGGGCGCGGCGAGGCTCGTCGGCACCATCGCCGCGGTCTACGGGACGCCGTCCCGCTACGAGATCACGATCTACCGCGCCACGATCATCGACTACGGCCTCGCCACCGGCTGGACGGTCGAGGGTCTCGTGGACGACGCGTTGCAGTACGGCGACTTGACCTTGGCCAGCTGCCCGCGGGCCGATCTCGTGGCGCCCCCGGCACCGGACCCGTTCCGGCGTTCCCGACACTGAGATCAGCGCCTCCTCCCCGTCCGGCGCACCGTGGTCGGCCACCGATCCTCGGGGTGCCCTTGTCCACACCCCCGATTGGCGATCTGCGCCGAAGGTCCCCTAACCTCCCGCTCCATGCCCGCCGCCGGCGGGCCCGCTCGGCGCCGCACGCCTCGTCCTGCCCCGGCCGCCGACGGTGCGGCGAGACCCTGGACGAGTAGCGGGCAGGAGCGGGGGACCCACCTTCGGGCGCCGTCTGCGCGCCCTCGGGGTGAAGCCGCAACCACGCGGCCGGGCCACACCATCGCCCTTCCGGGCCCGAACCCGACAGCTCACCTCGCCGGCGGCTCGGAAGGACGAGACATGCCCTTTCCGCTGCGCGGGCGCGGTCGGCACCGCAAGCCCGGTCCCTCGCTGAAGCCGTACGTCGCGGCCACCGCCACCGGCGTCGCCACGCTCGCCGGGATCGACGTCGGGACCGCGGCTGCGGCGAGCGCCGCGAGTCCGGACGATTTCGCGCGGCTGCGGCAGTGCGAGTCCGGCGGCAACTACGCGGCCAACACGGGGAATGGGTTCTACGGGGCGTACCAGTTCGCCCTCGGGACCTGGCGGGCGCTGGGTTACCCCGGCATGCCGCACCACGCCGCGCCGAGCAGGCAGGACGAGGCCGCGCGCCGGCTGCAGGCCGCTGCGGGCTGGTCGCAGTGGCCGGCGTGCTCGCGGAAGCTCGGGCTCGGCCGCGCGGATCGAAGCCGGCGGGGCGCCGCGGTCGTCACCCTCGCCGCGAGTTCCGTGACCGCGGGGAGCTGGGCCGGTGTCCCGTTGTCCACCCGGCTGGTCGGCACCGCCCGCGCGGACGTGCGGATGCTGCAGGGCCGACTGGTGCGGCTGGGGCATCCGATCGCCGTCGACGGGCGATACGGACCGCAGACAGCCGGCGCGGTTCGCGCGTTCCAGGCCTCCCGACACCTCGTCGTCGACGGCGTCGTCGGTCCCCAGACGTGGGCGGCGGCGTTCGGGGGCCTCGCGGCGGCCATGACCTCTTCGTGACCGGAAACGGCGGCACGCGATTCCTGCGACGACGTCGCCGGTGACGTGATTCGCCCTAGTACTACAGTCGCACTTACTTTGATCTCGATCGGCGTGTCGTCTTGATCTCCCGGTGATTCTCGCGATCTTTCGCGGGTGGCTGATGATATCGACGTGGCGGAGCTGGAGGCCTGGGCCGCGGGGCTGGCCGAGATC
>DATGDX010000495.1:0-3344 GCA_035310665.1 Mycobacteriales bacterium
CCACCCAGCGACTCGACCGTGCGCAGCGCAGCGTCGACGTCCTCGACCTCGATCGTGACGACCGGAGCGGTCACCGGAGGCTCCCGTCGGCACATCCCACCGTTGATGGCGCCTCGCTCCGCCGGCATGCCTCGCTCGTCGCTCGCCGTCGTCCGCACGATCGTGTAGTCCAGCTCCGGCATCGGATCGAGGTCCCAGCCGAACGCGGCGTGGTAGAAGTCGCGGGCTCGACCCACGTCGTCCGCCGGAATTTCGAAGTGCACGACCCGTCCGCTCACGAAGCACCCTCCATTGCCGCGTCGACGCCCGCCACTCGGGGCGTCGTCCTATCCCTCGCCTGGTTCATCCGTCGCGTTCGGCTCCATGACAACGAGCTCCCACAGGTGACCGTCGGGATCCTGGAAGCTCCATCCGTACATGAACCCGTAGTCCATCGGATCGTTCGCGGGCCGGCCCCCGCCGCGAGCGCCCGGTGCACGAGGTCGTCGACCTGGGCGCGACTGTCCGCGGACAACGCGATGATGGCCTCGGTGGACGTGGTCGCGTCGCAGATCGCTTTCCTGGTGAAGTCCGCGAAGCGGTGCTCGACGAGCAGCATCACGAAGGCGTCGTCGCTGACGACCATGCAGGTGGCGTTCTCGTCGGTGAACCGGGCGTCGAACCCGAAACCGAGCGCGGTGAAGAAGGCGACGGACGCGCCGAGGTCCCGGACCGGGAGGTTGACGAAGATCTTTTTGGACGCGGTGCCAGGCATCGGGTCCTCCATTCGCACGGATAAGGCCGGGTCAAGACGAGAGGTGCCGAACCGAGGCGCGGGGTCGGCGGCCTCAGCCGCCGCATGGCCCCCACGACCAGGAACGGCTCGTCCCCCTTCGCGACCGCGTCGGGCAGCGGGCTGTCCGGCGGGTCGTGCGACAGGTCCTGCTCGCAAGCGAAGAACCGCACGAAGGCGCGCCGCCGCTTCGTGACGTGGTCCCGGATCGTTCCGCGGAGCATGGAGTAACGGGCCTCGAGCGCGTCGAGGACGACGCGCTGGGTGGGCTGCCCCTCGACGTCGAGCACGACCTCGCCGTCGACGCGGGCGAGCCGGCGCAGGTGCGCCGGGAGCAGGACCCGGATCACGGCAGCACCTGGGCCTCGACGGACAGCACAGGAGGAAGGTCCCGGACGATGGCCTCCCAGCTGTCGCCCGCGTCGGCCGAGGCGTACACCTGCCCACCGGTCGTGTCGACGTACACGCCGCACGGGTCGAGCGCGTCGACGCTCATCGCGTCGCGCAACACGTTGACGTAGCAGTTGCTCTGCGGCAGCCCGCTCGTCAGCGCCTCCCACTCGTGTCCGCCCGTGCGACTGCGGTAGACGCGCAGCTTGCCGTCCGGCGGGAAATGCTCCGAGTCACTCTTGATCGGTACGACGTACACGGTGTCCGGCTCGTGCGCGTGGATGTCGATGGGGAACCCGAAGTCGCTCGGCAGGTTGCCGCTGATCTCGTGCCAGGACTCGCCGGCGTCGTCGCTGCGCATCACGTCCCAAGTGCTTCTGCATGAACAGCACGTCGGGGCGCGCGGGGTGCATCGCGATGCGGTGCACGCAGTGACCGACCTCCGCGCCCGGGTCGGGGATGCCCTCCGAGCGCAGCCCGCGGTTGATCGGGCGCCACGTGGTCCCGGCGTCGTCGGACCGGAAGGCGCCGGCCGCCGAGATCGCCACGAAGATGCGCGCGGGGTCGGACGGATGCAGGAGGATCGTGTGCAGGCACATCCCCCCGGCGCCGGGCTGCCAGGAGGGCCCGGAGCCGTGCCCGCGCAGGCCGGGCAGCTCCTGCCACGTCCGCCCGCCGTCGGTCGAGCGGAACAGGGCCGCGTCCTCGACGCCGGGGAAGACCGTGTCCGGATCGGTCAGTGAGGGCTCGAGGTGCCAGACCCGGGTGAACGTCCACGGCCGCGGCGTCCCGTCGTACCACTGATGCGTGCCCGGGACCCCGTCGTACACGAACTCGTTGCCCACCGGCTCCCACGTCGCGCCGCCGTCGTCCGAGCGCTGGACCAGCTGCCCGAACCAACTGCTGGACTGCGACGCGTACAGCCGGGACGGGTCGGCCGGGGACCCCTTGACGTGGTAGATCTCCCAGCCCGCGAAGTGCGGCCCGCTGACCTCCCACCGCTCCCGCGTGCCGTCCGAGGTCACGACGAACGCGCCCTTGCGCGTCCCCACCAGCACCCGTACGCCGCTCATCCGTTCTCCCTCCGCATCCCGTGCCGACGACCACCCTCGGGGAAGTCTCCCGGAATTACGACCCCCCGCTGCTACGACCACCCGCGGCCCGTGAACTCATCGCTGCCGCGGCGCATCCGCTAGCGTGCCCGCCCGTGGCCGTCGCCCGGTTCGGATCCATCGCCCTCGACTGCGCCGACCCGCTCCCCCTCGCCGCGTTCTGGGCGGAGCTCATCGGCGGGTCGGTGGCGTTCACCGGCGAGGAGTTCGCCGCGGTCAAGGGCGCCTGGGGGTGGCTCGCGGCGGTGCGGGTGCCGGGGTACCGCGCGCCGTCCTGGCCCGAGGACACGACCCCGAAGCAGATGCACCTCGACCTGGCCGTCGACGACCTGGACGCGGCGGAGGCCGAAGCGCTGCGGTTGGGCGCGCGCCGCGCCGCCGTGCAGCCGGTGCCCGAGCGCTACCGCGTGCTGCTGGACCCGGCCGGTCACCCGTTTTGCGTGACCACGTCGATCCCCGAGTAGCGCGCCGGCAGACCCCGAGGCGATGGCGCGGGTGTTCACGCTCCGGCAGGCCCGGGCCCTGCTGCCGGAGGTCCGTCGGCACGCCGACGCGTTCACCCGGATACGCGCGGACCTCGTCGAGCTGACCGCGTCGCTGCGGGCCGGGACATCGTCACCGCTCGGCGGCGTGGCCGAGGTCAAGGCGGCCGAGGCCCGACTGGACGAGATCCTGAGCTGGTTCACGGCGCAGGGCCTCGAGCTCAAGGGCTTCGCCCCGTTGCTGCTCGACTTCCCGGCCGACCTCGGCGACGGGCCCGTGCTGCTGTGCTGGCTGGAGGGGGAGACCGACCTGCGCTGGTGGCATCGCCGCAAGGTCGGGTTCGCCGGGCGCCGCCCGCTCCCGGACGGGCTCGCCTGACGGCGAGTGGACCGGTCGGGCCGGTCGGCCCTTCCCGGCGGCCGGTAAGTCGACCGTCGCGCTCCGGTCGACCGCGGGGGCCGGTCAGGACGACGGCTGCGGCAGCCGGCACCTGATCTTCGGGTTGACCCCGGCGTAGTTCAGCGGTCCCGCGATGATCGTGGCCGCGATCGTCCCGACCTTGGCGCAGTTCGCCGCCGACCCGCTGA
>DATGDX010000496.1:0-6063 GCA_035310665.1 Mycobacteriales bacterium
GCGCTCCTCGTCGCCCGGGGCGGGGTCGCGCAGCGCGTCGGCCGCGGTGTGCCCCCCGGCCCGCGCCATCGCCACCTCGTCCGCGGTCAGGAGCAGCGGCCGGGTGAACCCGCGCCGGTCGACCGGGGTCGCCGCGGCCGCCGCCAGCGCGAACGCGGGGTCGACGCGGCGCAGGTCGAGCCAGCCCCGGTCGCGCATTGACCGCCGTCGTCCGCATCCCGCCGCTCGAGGCCGTCAGCGTGACCCGAAGGCGCAGCGACCCGAGCAGGGTCACGACGTCGCAGTCACCCATCGGGCGCAGCGGTCCCTCCGGCTCGCGCCACCACCGCGCGGCAGCGAGCGCCCCCATGTCCTCGACGTAGCCGCGGGCGCGCCCCCACCACACGTCGCCGGTCACGCCGAGGACGTCGAGAACCCCCTGGGGCGCCGCGACGACGCGGTCCGGAAGCCGGGGATCGGCCCCGAGAAAGCCGAGCCCGAGGTCCAGGGCGCCACCGGCGACGCGTTCCCGGACCCAGTCGAGTCCCGGGTGCAGCGCGGCGTCGATCGGGAACCCGACCGGTCGAGCATGCGCGGCCAACTCCGCGGCCGCCCGGCCGCTGCCCCACCGCGCCGCTAGCAGCCACTCCGCCAGCCGGAGCCGGGCGAGATCGCTGTCCGGGGCGGCGGTGCCGAGCGCCTGGCGGACCCGACGCCACGGGACGAGGACGGGCTTCGGATCGGGCAGGGTCACGCCGGCGTCGCCGATCGCGAGGTCGACGTCGTCGAGCACCGACACCGCGAGCGCCACCGGCGCAGCGCGGCCTCGGCGAGTCCCATGCCCCGACCGTTGCCTCTCGAGGGTCGTCCGAAAAGCCCCCGAACGGCGGAATCTCGCGGCGCGGCGACGACTGATCGGGTGCCGTCGTGGGCAGGGACGCCCCAGTTCCGCCGGTGTGTGCTGCCAGGGAGGACGCGAAATGAGCCTGCTGCGGACGAAGACGGTGGAGCAGTCGATCCGTGACACCGAGGAGCCGGAGCACTCGCTGCGCAAGGAGCTGTCCGCGCTCGATCTCACGGTGTTCGGCGTCGGCGTCATCATCGGGACCGGCATCTTCGTCCTCACCGGTGTCGCGGCCGCGACGCACGCCGGCCCGGCGATCGCGCTGTCGTTCGTGGTCGCGGGGCTGGTGTGTGGCCTCGCCGCGCTGTGCTACGCGGAGTTCGCCTCGACGGTCCCGGTCGCCGGCAGCGCCTACACGTTCTCCTACGCGTCGCTCGGCGAGCTCATCGCCTGGATCATCGGGTGGGACCTCATGCTCGAGCTGGCGCTCGGCGGCGCCGTCGTCTCCCGCGGCTGGTCGCAGTACCTCGTCAGCCTGCTCGACATCTTCGGCCTGAAGCTGCCGGCGTCGATCGCCGGCGAGCAGTCGGTCATCGACATCCCTGCCGTACTCATCGTGCTCGCCCTCACCGCCGTCCTGATCCTGGGGATCAAGCTGTCGTCCCGGGTGAACATGGTGGTCGTCTCGATCAAGGTAACGGTGGTCCTGTTCGTGATCCTGGCCGGGCTCTTCTACGTCAAGGCGAGCAACTACTCCCCGTTCGTCCCGCCGGCGCAGCCGTCGGCCTCCACCGACCTGAACCCCACGCTGTGGCAGACGCTCACGGGCCTCGTCCCGTCCACGTTCGGGGTGGGGGGCATCTTCGCCGGCGCGTCGGTCGTGTTCTTCGCCTACATCGGCTTCGACATCGTCGCCACCGCCGCCGAGGAGACCCGCCACCCGCAGCGCGACCTGCCGATCGGGATCTTCGGGTCGCTGTTCGTCTGCACCGCGCTGTACGTCACGGTCTCCCTCGTCGTCGTCGGCATGCAGAACTACACGAGGCTGAACACCGGCTCGCCGCTGTCGGACGCGTTCAAGGCCGTCGGGCTGAACTGGGCAGCGACGATCATCGCGATCGGCGCGCTGGCCGGGCTGACCACCGTCATGATGATCCTCATGCTGGGCCAGAGCCGGGTGTTCTTCGCGATGGCGCGCGACGGGCTGCTGCCCATCTCCCTCGCGCGGGTGCACCCGCGGTTCGGCACCCCGGCGCGGATCACCGCCATCACCGGGCTCGCCGTCGCGTTCCTCGCCGCCGTGGTGCCGCTCACCGAGCTGGCGAAGCTCGTCAACATCGGCACGCTGTTCGCGTTCGTCCTGGTGTCGCTCGGCGTGATCGTGCTGCGCCGGACACGCCCGGACCTGCCGCGCGCGTTCCGCATGCCCGCGGTGCCCCTGCTCCCGATCATCGCCGCTCTCGCCTGCCTGTGGCTGATGCTCAACCTCGAGATCGACACCTGGGTTCGGTTCGTCGTCTGGCTCGCGATCGGGTTCGTGGTCTACTTCGGGTACGGGCGCCGCAACGCGCGGCTCGGCCTGCGGCTCGAGCAGGACTACGCCCGGGCGCTCGAGCGGACGGCCGAGGACATCACCGCGGATCGGCCCCGGGGTTCCTGAGCCCTGTGCGCCGCACGGGAGCGGGAACCCCGGGTCCGCTTCTCACCGGCTTCTCACGGCAGGGACGCGACACCCTTCGGCAGGAACCGCGCCCCGGTCACCCGCTCGGACACGCCCACCCGGTCGAGGTACGGCGTGATCCCGCCGAGCCAGAACGGCCACCCGGCCCCGAGCAGCATGCACAGGTCGATGTCCTGCGCCTCCGCGGCGACGTGCTCGTCGAGCATGATGCGGATCTCCTGGGCCATCGCGGACAGCGCCCGGTCCCGGACCTCGGCGTCGGAGAGCGCCACCGGGTGCTCCGGCCGCTCGTACAACGCCTCCACCTCCGGGTCGACGCGCGGCACTCCGCCGTCCCAGACGTAGATTCCCGTCTTGCCGGCCTCGACGATCCGCCGCAGGTTGTGCGAGACGTAGAACCGGTCCGGGTAGGCCTGATGGACGGTTTCGCTCGTGTGCAGCGCGATCGCGGGGCCGACCAGTGCCAGCAGCACGAACGGCGACATCGGCAGGCCCAGCGGGTCGAGCGCCCGGTCGGCGACCTCGAACGGCGTCCCCTCGTCGACCGCCTTGGTGATCTCGCCGAGGAACCGGGTGAGCAGCCGGTTGACGACGAACGCCGGCGCGTCCTTGACGAGCACGGCGTTCTTCTTCAGTCCCTTCGCGACCGCGAACGCGGTGGCGAGCGACAGGTCGTCGGTCTGCTGGGCCCGCACAATCTCCACGAGCGGCAGCACGGCCACCGGGTTGAAGAAGTGGAAGCCGACGACCCGCTCCGGGTTGGACAGCCGGGAGGCCATCTCACTGACCGACAGGCTCGAGGTGTTCGTCGCGAGGACGCAGTCCGGCTTGACGACCGCCTCCACCTCGGCGAACACCTGCTGCTTGACCGCCATGTCCTCGAAGACGGCCTCGATGACGAAGTCGGCGTCGGAGAACACGTCCTTGCTCAGCGAGCCGGTCACCAGCGCCTTGAGCCGGTTCGCCGCGTCATGGGACAGCCGGCCCTTGCCGTGCATCTTGTCGATCTCGCCGTGCACGTAGCCGAGGCCCTTGTCGACGCGCCCCTGGTCGACGTCGGTCATCACGACCGGCACCTCCAGCCGCTGCGCGAACAGCAGCGCGAGCTGGCTGGCCATGAGTCCGGCGCCGACGATCCCGACCTTGCCGACCTCCCGGGCGAGCGACCGGTCCGGCGCGCCCACGGGCCGTTTCGCGCGCTTCTGCACGAGGTCGAACGCGTAGAGCCCGGCCTGCAGCTCCTCGCTGAAGGCCAGGTCGGCCACCGCCTCGTCCTCGGCCATCGTGCCCTCGTCGAAGCTCGCGGTCTTGGCGAGCGCGATGAGGTCGAGCGCGCGGTAGGGCGCGGGCGCGGCTCCCTTGGTCTTCGCGTCGGCGATCCCGCGTCCGCGCGCGACCGCCTCGTCCCACGCGGCTCCGCGGTCGACCGCGGCTCCGCGGTCGACCGCGGCCCGCTCGACCGTCACCTCCCCGCGCACCACCGACGCCGCCCACCGCAGCGACTCCTCGAGGAAGTCCGCGGACTCGAACAGGATGTCCGCGATGCCGAGCTCGCGGGCCTGCGCCGGCTTGAGCGTGCGGTTCTGGTTGAGCGGGTTCTCGACGATGACGGTGACCGCGTTGTCGGCGCCGATCAGGGAGGGCAGCAGCTGGGTGCCGCCCCAGCCGGGCACCAGCCCGAGGAAGCACTCGGGCAACGCGAGCGCCGCCGCCCCGCTCGACAGCGTGCGGTAGTGGCAGTGCAGCGCGACCTCGAGACCGCCGCCCATCGCGGCCCCGTTGACGAACGCGAACGTGGGGACGGCGGAGTCCTTCAGCCGGCGGAACACCCGGTGCCCGAGCCGGCCGGCCTCCAGCGCCTGCTCGCGGCTGCCCCCCGACTTCATCATCCCCAGGTCGGCGCCAACGACGAAGATGAACGGCTTGCCGGTGATCGCGATCGCGGCCAGGTCGGTCCGGGCGGTCACCTCGTCGAGGGCCGCGTCGAGCGCGCGCAGCCCGCCCGGCCCGAACGTCGACGGCTTCGTGTGGTCGAACCCGTTGTCCAGCGTGATCAGCGCGGCGGTGCCGGCGCTGCGGCCGTCGGACAGCGGGAGGTCGACGTACTGGACCAGGGCCTTGGTGACGACCTCGTCCGCCAGCTCGATGCTCACTTGGCCTCCCACCGGGGGTTCTCCCAGATCACGGTTCCGCCCATGCCGATGCCGATGCACATCGTGGTGATCCCGTAGCGCACCTCGGGGTGCTCCTCGAACTGCCGGGCCAGCTGGATCATGAGCCGGACGCCGGACGAGGCGAGCGGGTGCCCGACGGCGATCGCACCGCCGTACGGGTTGACCCGCGGGTCGTCGTCCTTGATCCCGAAGTGGTCGAGGAACGCGAGGATCTGGACGGCGAACGCCTCGTTGATCTCGAACAGCCCGATGTCGTCGATGCTCAGCCCGGCCTTGGCGAGGGCCTTCTCGGTCGACGGGACCGGCCCGACGCCCATCACCTCGGGCTCGACCCCGGCGAACGCGTAGGTCACGAGCCGCATCCGCACCGGCAGGCCGAGCTCGCGCGCGACGTCCTCCGCCGCGAGCAGGCACCCGGTCGCCCCGTCGTTGAGCCCGGCGGAGTTGCCGGCGGTGACCCGGCCGTGCGGGCGGAACGGCGTCTTCAGGCGCGCGACTTCCTCGATCGTGGTGCCCGGCCGGGGCGGCTCGTCCCCGGTCGCCAGGCCCCACCCCGTCTCCGTGTGCCGGGTGGCGATCGGCACGAGGTCGCGCTGCACCTTGCCGTCGGCGTAGGCCTGCGCCAGCTTGGCCTGGCTCGCGACCGCGTAGGCGTCCGCGCGCTCTTTGGTCAGCTCCGGGAACCGGTCGTGCAGGTTCTCGGCGGTCTTGCCCATGATGAGCGCCGACGGGTCGACGATCTTGTCGGCCAGGAACCGGGGGTTCGGGTCGACGCCCTGGCCCATCGGGTGGCGCCCCATGTGCTCGACGCCGCCCGCCACGACGACGTCGTAGGCCCCGAAGGCGATGCCGCCGGCGGTCGTCGTCACCGCGGTCATCGCGCCGGCGCACATCCGGTCGATGGCGTAGCCCGGCACCGACTTCGGCAGCCCGGCGAGCAGCGCCGCGGTGCGGCCGATGGTCAGGCCCTGGTCGCCGATCTGCGTGGTCGCGGCGATCGCCACGTCGTCGATGCGCTCCGGCGGCAGGTTCGGGTTGCGACGCAGCAGCTCGCGAATGACCTTGATCACCAGGTCGTCGGCGCGGGTCTCGGCGTACATGCCCTTCGGTCCCGCCTTGCCGAAGGGGGTGCGGACGCCGTCGACGAAGACGACGTCGCGGAGGGAGCCGGGCACGGTGATCCTCCTGTCAGCGGGGGGTACGGCCGATGCTACTCGACAGTAACAACGGCGGGAACCCTCGCTGAGGGGTCAGGTGTGTCGCGCCTCACGCCGTCCGTGCCCGGCGCCGTCCCGGGCCCCGTCCCGGCCCCGTCCCGGTGACGTGGCCCGTCGTGGTCACTCCCGGAGCCACTCCGCGACCTGCTCGGGGGTCGAGCGGGAGGT
>DATGDX010000497.1:0-17499 GCA_035310665.1 Mycobacteriales bacterium
CGGAACTCAACCCCGACGAGTGGGTCTGGAAGAACATCAAGGCCGACCGCGTCGGCCGCGCCGGTGTCACCGGAGCCGACGACCTCAAGGCCAAGGCCGTGTCCGCGCTGCACCGGCTGCAGAAACTGCCCCATCTCATCAGTGGTTTCTTCGCCGACTCGAATTTGCGGTACATCACCGCCTGATCCACTTACTTACGATCCCCTTGGTAAACGCAGGAAAGGCGCACGCGGCCGGCGAGTGACGCGACTCGATTCGCGTGAACGGGTGTCCCGTTTCCCAGCACCTGCGGCCGCCGGAGCCCGAGTGCGCTGTCGTGACTGTTATGCGGACCAGTGTCACGGCCGGGGGCACCGGGCCCGAGAAGCATGGTGCGCCCGGTGACGCGGTTCCGCTGATCGGGCCACCCTGCGTGGCGACGGCGACCTGACGGGACGCGCCGGAGGTGTCGTCACCCGGAGGGGGGCGCTGGCCCATCAACGTTGATGGTGAGCGGACGGGTGCCGGAGCGCGTGACCACCTCTCGAGAAGTGGTCGATCCCGGATTGACTTCTCGGTGCACGACGTGTCGAGGAATGTGGAGGAAGTCATCGGGTCCGGCGTCGACGGCTTGCGCGCCGCCGGGGCCGAACTCGATGCGAACGTTGCCGTCAACGACGTACACAAAGGTGTCGTGCTCGCCGTGGTGGTGCCAGCCGGACGTCACCCCGGGCTCCGTGCGCACCAGCCCGGACCAGCATTCGTGGATGGCGATGGCCTGCTCGCGCACCTTCCCCGGCGTCGGGTCAGCGACGCGGCGGTCCGCGGGATGGACGCAGGTGACCTCGTCCGGGTCGCTCATCGCGCCTTCCCTTCCTTTGCGGTGGCTTGCTCAGGCTATGCCGATGCCGCAGTGCGCGCGAGACGCCGCCAGGGGACAGCGAGAAGACGCTGAGCGGCGACGGGGCACAGCCAAAAGGCACAGCCAAAAGGAACACACCCGGTAAGCGTGCGCCCCTCACCGACCGGTCACTCGACGGTGCGGCCGAGCAGCGCCGCCAGCCGGTCGATCGCGGGCGCATCGTCGCGGACGGGTTGCTCCGGCCCGAACGGCCCGCCCGCGTGACGTGGCATGGTGGCGAGCCGCTCACGCCACAGTCCCAACGCCCGTTCGGCGAGGTCGTCGGGGAAAGTGGCGGGTTCGTGCAGGGCGCGCGCGAGGTCCCACCCGTGCACCAGCAGTTCGGCGACCCGGATCGCCGCGACACCGTCCGCGGGCATCGGGCCGGCCGGCGTCGGGAACGTCTGCCCCGCCACCTCCGGCTGGCGGAACGCGGTGCGGAACTCGTCGACGGAGGCTCCGAAGGCCGCGGGCGGGTCGTCGCCGAGTCGGTCGATGTCGCGGAGGCGCAGGAGCTCGTCGAGGGGCGGGGGCTGTTCGCCCCGGAGGATCCCGGCGAACAGCCGGTTTCCGAACGTCAGGTGGTTGACCAGCGCGCGGACGTTCCAGGCCTCGCAGGGGGTCGGGCGCGCCAGGTCGTCCGGAGTCAGTCCGGCGACCAGCGGCAGCACCGCCGTCGCGGCCCGGTCCACGTCGTCGATCCCTGCCATCGCACGTCCTTCCTGCTCCGGCCTGCTTTGGCGCCCGTCCCGCCGCAGGGGTGACGAGCCCCGGTCACGCGGCGGCGTACCGCGCCAGGACGACGTCGCGGACCGACGGGGCGGGGCCGAGCGGTGCGGTCACCACGTCGGCCCCCCACTCCGCGAGCCGGTCGGGCAGCAGGCCCGGGGCGAGGACGTACGCCGCGACGGCGACCCGGGGCCGTCCCCTCGCCCGCAGCCGGGCCACCGTCGCCGGCCCGTCCCCGGCAGCGACCGTGGCCACCGCCACCTCCGACCAGCCGGTGAGTCCGGCGGCGATCCGGCGCACGTCGACCGCGGCCCGCGGGTCGCGGCTGCCGACCGCGGCGACGACGACCGCGGTGCCGGGGTCCGGGGGAGCCCCGGCGTCGGCGAGCCGCTGGGCAAGCGTGTGCGCGAGGGCGGGGTGGGGGCCGAGCGGCGGGGTGACCCGGACGGGCACCGGCGCGCGGGCGAGCCGGGCGGGCAGGTCCATCCGCTCGTGCCAGCCCCGGGCCAGCAGCAGCGGCACGATCACGACCGGACCGTCCGCGCCGGCCAGGACGTCGTCGACCGTGGGACGCCCGTGGTCGAGGTACGCCGCCCCGACGCGCACCCCCGGCCGCAGGCGCGCGACCTCGGCGACGAGGGCGTCGACAACGCGGGCCGCGCGCGGGTCGCGGCTGCCGTGCGCGACGAGGAGCAGGGACGCGGGCGTCGTCACGGCAGCAGGGCCTCACGGACCCGGACCACGTCGCCGACGACGACGACGGCGGGGGAGCGAACGCCGCGGGCCGCCGCGGCGTCCGCGATGCTGCCGACCGTGCCCGTGGTGACCTGCTGCTCGGGCGTGGTGCCCCGCTCGATGATCGCGGCCGGGGTCTGCGGGTCCAGCCCGCCGCCGACGAGGCCCTCGGCCGCGGCCCGCAGCCGGGCCACCGCCATCAGCAGGACGAGCGTGCCGCCGGCGTGCGCGAGCACGGTCCAGTTCGGCGCGCCGGCTCCGGCCCCGGCGCCGGAGTCGCAGTGCGCGGAGACGACGGTGACCTGCGTCGCGACGCCGCGGTGGGTGACCGGGATGCCGGCGGCCGCCGGCACCGCGATCGCGCTGGTGACCCCCGGCACGACCTCGTGCTCCACCCCGGCGGCGGCACAGGCCAGCGTCTCCTCGCCGCCGCGGCCGAGGAGGTACGGGTCGCCGCCCTTCAACCGCACCACCCGCTGCCCGGCGCGGGCCCGCGTCACGATCAGCTCGTTGATCTCGTCCTGGGACAGCGCGTGCGCGTGCGGCGCCTTGCCGGCCTCGACGACCTCGACGTCCGGGTCGAGCTCGTCGAGGACCTCGCGCGGGGCGAGCCGGTCGACGACGACGACGTCGGCCTCGGCGAGCCGCCGCCGCCCCCGCACGGTCAGCAGCCCGGGGTCCCCGGGTCCCCCGCCGACGAGCGCGACGTGCCCCGGCCCCGCGCGGCGGCCACGCCGGAGGGGCAGCCGGCCGGTGTCGAGGAGCAGCCGGATCGCGTCACGCACCCGCGCCGCCAGCCGCGGGTCGCCGCCGGCGGTGACCGCGACCGCGACCTCGCCGGACCGGGCGACCGCGGGGGTCCACGCGGCCGAGGCGCCCGCGTCGTCCGCGCGCACGCACCAGACCCGCTCCCGCTCGGCGTCCCCGGCGACCCGGTCGTTGACGGCGCGGTCGTCGGTGGCCGCGACCACGAGCCAGGCACCGGCCACGTCGCCGTCGGCGTACTCCCGCAGCGACACCCCCAGCGACGCCTGCAGCCCCGGCCGATCCTCGGCCAGGTCCTCGCACACCTGCGGGGCGACCACGTCGACTCGCGCCCCCGCCTCGAGCAGGAGCCGGACCCGGCGCGCCGCGACCGGGCCGCCGCCCACGACGAGCACCCGGCGTCCGGACAGGTCGAGGAACAGCGGGCACCTGCCCGCCCGCCTCTCGGTCACTCGCCGTCTCGCGGGAACAACGGCGCGGTCAGCCCGATGGCGGCGAGGGTCATCAGCCGGCCGAGGCGGCGACGGGCGCGCCTCATGCGTGCAGCCCGCATTCGCTCTTGGCGGTCCCGGCCCACCGGCCGGCTCGCTCGTCCTCTCCGTCGGCCACCGGCCGCGTGCAGGGCGCGCAGCCGACGGAGCGGTAGCCGAGGGCCACGAGCGGGTTGACGAGGACGTCGTGCTCGGCGGTGTACGCCGCGACGTCCGCGCTCGACCACCGGGCCAGCGGGTTGACCTTCACCTTGCGGCGCCGCGCGTCCCACTGCACGACCGGGGTGTGCGCGCGCTGCGGCGACTCGTCGCGGCGCAGCCCGGTGACCCAGGCGTCGAAGTCACGCAGCGCCCGCTCCAGCGGGGAGACCTTGCGCAGCCAGCAGCACCGGCCGGGGTCCGTCTCGTACAGCCGGTCCGGCACCGCCTCGTCGGTCGCCACCGTGCGCAGCTCGACGTCGTACGTCGCCCCGACCGCGTCCCGGGTGCCGAGCGTCTCCGGGAAGTGCTTGCCGGTGTCCACGAACAGCACGGTGACCCCGGGCAGCACCCGCGAGGCGAGGTGCACGAGCACCGCGTCGGTGAGCGAGGTGGTGACCGCGAGCCGGGCGCCGAACGTGTCCCCGGCCCACCGCAGCACCTCCGGCGCGGACGCGTGCTCCAGCCACTCCGCGGCCGCGTGCACCGCTGCGGGGGTCACGACTCGCCGCCGGCGGGGATCAGGCGGAGGGCGAACCGGCGGGTGCAGGACCGGCACTGCCAGGAACCGGCGTCGGCGCCCGCGGGCCGCAGGTCCTCGTCGCCGCAGTACGGGCAGTAGAACGCGGTGGCGCGCTCGGGGGCGGGGCCGGGGTCGGCGGCCGTCACGACAGGTCCTCCTCGGCAGCTCGGGTGGTCCAGGCGGCGAACGTCTCGCCGGGCAGCCGGGCCGCGGTGAAGCGGCGCACCATGCGTTCGACGTAGTCCGGCAGCTCGTCGGCGGCGAGCTTGAGCCCGCGCACCTTGCGCCCGAAGCTGGCCTCCATGCCCAGGTGACCGCCGAGGTGGACCTGGTAGCCCTCGACCGGGGTGCCGTCGGGACCGGGCACCAGCGAGCCCTTGAGTCCGATGTCGGCGAGCTGGAAGCGCGCGCAGGAGTTCGGGCAGCCGTTCAGGTTGATGGAGATGGGTTCGTCGTACGCCGGCAGTCGGCGCTCGAGCTCTTCGACCAGGTCCCGGGCCCGTGCCTTCGTCTCCACGATCGCGAGCTTGCAGAACTCGATCCCGGTGCAGGCCATGGTGCCGCGGCGGAACGTGCTCGCGCCGGTGACGAGGTCGAGCGCGGCGAGCGCGTCGACGAGCGCCGGCACCTCCTGCTCGGCGACGTCGAGGACGACGAGCTTCTGCTCGGCCGTCAGCCGGACCCGTCCGCTGCCGTGCCGTTGCGCGGCGTCGGCCACCGCGACGAGCTCCGACCCGCTGGTCCGCCCGGCCCGCGGCGCGGCGCCGACGTAGCAGCGTCCGTCGCGCTGGCGGTGCACGCGGACGTGGTCGCGCCGTCCGTCCCGTGGCGGTGGGGGCGCCGGCCCGTCGGGCAGTGCCCAGCCGAGGAACTCCTTCTGCAGCACGGCGCGGACGCGTTCCGGGCCCCAGTCCGCGACGAGGAACTTCAACCGGGCCCGGTTGCGCAGCCGCCGGTAGCCGTAGTCACGGAACAAGGCGGTGACCCCCGCCCACACCTCCGGCACCTGCTCGGCGGTGACGAACGCGCCGAGCCGTTGCGCCAGCATCGGGTTGGTCGACAGCCCGCCGCCGACCCACAGGTCGAACCCCGGCGTGCCGTCCGGGCCGACGACACCGACGAACGCGACGTCGTTGACCTCGTGGGCGGTGCAGTGGTGCGCGCAGCCGGAGATCGAGGTCTTGTACTTGCGCGGCAGGTTGGAGAACGTGGGGTCCCCGGCGTACCGCCGGTTCGTCGTCTCCAACGCCTCGGTCGCGTCGAGCACCTCGTCCGCGGCGACGCCGGCGAGCGGGCACCCGAGCATGTTCCGCGGGGTGTCGCCGCACGCCTCCACCGTCGACAGGCCGACGTCGTCGAGCGTCGCCCAGATATCCGGCACGTCCTCGATGCGGACCCAGTGCAGCTGCACGTTCTGCCGGTCGGTGATGTCCGCGACGTCTCGGCCGTATCGCTGGGCGAGAGTCCCCACCGCGCGCAGCTGCTCGGCGCTGAGCTGCCCGCCCGGGATGCGGATGCGCAGCATGAAGAACTCGTCGTCGAGCTCCTCGGGGGGCAGCGACCCGGTCTTGCCGCCGTCGATGCCCGGCTTGCGCTGGGTGTAGAGGCCCCACCAGCGGAACCGGCCGCGCAGGTCCGACGGGTCGATCGAGGCGAAGCCCCGCTTGCTGTAGACGTCGAGAATGCGCTGCCGGACGAGGAGGCCGTCCTGGTCGCGCTTCATGCGCTCGTTGGCGTTCAGCGGCTCGCGGTGGCCGAGGGCCCACTGGCCCTGGCCGGGGGCCGCGCCCTGGCGGGGCGGTGCCGCGCGGGGGGCCGGGCGGCGCGGGTCGGGAGCGCCCATGCGCTGCTCCTCCGAGGAAGGGGGTGCGCCGCACGACCTCCCTCTCGGCACCCCTCCAAGGCGCTCGCGTGCGAGCAGGAGCGAGGGGTGCGGGCGGCGCGACGCGGGGGGAACCGGCCGTCAGCGACCGCGGCGACAGACCGCGCTGGCGACACGCTGCAGGTCGACGTGCCGGCGCACGACGAGAGGCAGCTGGGCGGTCATGGCAGTCGAGGATACAGCAGCGTCGGTCGACGTCCAGTCGGGCTCACCCGGGCCCCCCCCTCCCCCGGGGGGTGGTGGGGCTACGCGTCACGGGCTCGGCGCCCCCGTCGCGGGCGGTGTCGGTCGCGGCAGCTGGTGCTGGCAGTCGCACCACGTGCCCCCGCGGCACTCCTCGTGCCGCCCGCCGCGGCAAGCGGAGCAGATCACGCGTCCAGTGTGCCCCGTTCTGCCGGGCTCCGCTCCAGCCGGTGGAGTCTTCGCGCGTTCCCGCCGAGCACGCCCGCGGCCACCGCGACCGCGGCCGCCGGGTCGAGGCCGGCGACCTCCCGGTCGAGCGCGTCGGACAGCGCCCGTCGCCAGACCACGGCCCCCCACCAGTGCATCTCCGGGTAGCTGTGCCCGTCGGACGCGGCGATCAGGCGGGTCGCCGGGCACATCGCGAGCGCCTCGGCAACGAGCCGGGCGGCGCCGGGCGCGGCGAGCGGGAGCGTCAGCGACAGGTCCAGGTAGGTGTCGGGGTAGGTGGCGGCGAGGTACGCCGCCTCGCGCACGTACGGGTAGCAGTGCAGCAGCACCACCGGGCACCCCTCCGCTCGCCGGTCCCGCAGCAGGGGGGTGAGCAGCGCCGGGTCCGCGGTCGGCAACGTGACGTCGGGGTCGCCGAACCCGGTGTGGAACTGCAGGGGCAGCCGGTGCCGGGCGGCCACCGCGACGGCGCGCCACACCACCAGGGCGACGACGACCGGGTCGGCGAGCCGACGCCCGTGCGCGGCCCGGTCGAGGCGGTCGATGGCGCGTCGGGCCTCCCCGGGCGAGGGAGCGGGCAACGACAGCCCGACGCGGTACGCCGCGACGCTCTTGAACCCGACCGCACCGCCGGCGACCGCCGCCTCGAGCCGCTCCTCGACGGCGTCGGCGAACCGGGCCGCGTCCACCCCGTCTCGCAGGACCGCCTCCGCCACGCTCTCGATCCGGACGATCTCGTCGACCGGCAGCCCCGCGAGCCGCGCGAGGTCCGGCAGCGGGAGCGCCGCCGGGCCGTCGAACCCGGTGTCCACGAGGAGCCGCTCCACACCGGCGTCGGTGAGCAGCCGCCGAAGGTAGCCCGCCGGGTCCGCGCGGGCGAGCGCGTCGCGCGCGGACACCAGCGCCGCCTCGTCGCGCGGGGCGTCGAGCCGGTCGGCCAGCGCGGCGAGGAACCGCCGATAGCCGAGCAGTGCGGGCACCTCGGCGAGCACCCGCGGGTCGTCCCCCTCGGTGAAGCAGCGTCGCCACGAGGGGCCCGCGGGCGCGTCGACGTGGGTCCAGTCCCGGGTCAGCGAGTGGCAGTGCGCGTCGATCACGTCGGGGGGCCGATCACGAAAGCGGCGGGACCTCCGGCGACGGGCGATGAGCGCGGCGACCGAGGAGGTAGAGCAGGACGCCGACGGCGAGCGACCCGGCGGCGATGCCGGCGACGGCCCAGAACCAGGTCCCGTAGTGGACCGTCGCGCCGGCCACGCGGACCGTTCCCGCGTCGTTCGTGATCAACGGAGTCCAGGACCCGGACAGCGTCGACAGCACGCCGATCGCGGCGGCGAGGCTGCCGAGCACCGAGCAGATCCAGAAGACGATCGGGTGCGCGAGCCGGGTCGCGCGGAACTGCTCGGGGTAGCGCCGCAGGATGATCAGGACGTCGACGAACAGCACGACCATCGACAGGCACCAGATCACCGTGACGGCCGCCTGCAGCACGTCGTACACCCGGGTCTGCACGTCGACAGGCCGACCGCCGCCGATCCCGACGAGCGGCAGCACCACGAACGCCAGCGCGGTGAACGACGCGGCGACCACGGTCTGCGCCCAGATCGCGTTCGCCGGCACCCGGTGCCGGGTGACCTGCGCCATGGTTGCGGGCAGCGCGCGGTCGAGCCCCGAGACGAAGACCAGCCGGGCGAACGAGTAGTTGTAGACCACCGTGATGAACAGGAAGAAGGCGGCGAGCACGAGGGCGACGGCCTCGCCCCACCCGGACCCGAGCCCGATCGCGGCCGCTTGCGCGACCGCGACGACGGACGCGGACTGACCATCCTGCGCGGGCACGGTCACCATGATCGCCCACGTGACGGCGAGGTAGGCGACCACGACCGCTGCCGATCCCCAGAGCAGGTACCGCGTGACGGCGCGCGATTCCCGGATCTCCACGCCCATGTTCAGCGGGACCTCGACGCCGAGCAGGGCCAGGATCACCAGACCGAAAAAGGTCCAGTTGCCGAGGTTGACGCCGGTGGGAGACGACGGGAGATACGCCGACCAGTTGGTCGGGTCCGTGGCCGCAGGGTGGCCGGGCAGGTGGACCACGCCCGCGACCACCACGACCGTGATCGCGAGTGCGTAGAGCACGAACACGACGTTGACGATGGTCTGGGTCAGCCGCAGCCGCTGCATCGCGATCACCGCGGAGAGCACGATGAACGCGGTGATCGCCACGCCCTGGGTCACGACGGACCAGGTTCCGACGCTCGACGGAAATACGAAGCCCAGGTAGCTGAGCACGACGGTCCCCGTCGCGACCATCACCAGCACCCCCCGGCCACCACGCGGCGAACCCCGCGAAGAACCCCCAGAACGGGCCGAAGGCCTTGTGGGTCCACAGGTAGATCGACCCCTCACCTGGGAACATCCGCCCGAGCTGCCCGGTCACCGCGGCACCGGGGAGGAGGAAGAACAGGAAGCCGAGCAGCCACCAGCCGAGCGCGGACGGCCCCGCTGTCTGGACTACTGCCGCGTTCGTGATGACGCGTTCGTGATGAACAGCACGATGGCGACGAAGATCGCGACCATGTCGAACGTGCTCAGAACCTTCGGCAGCATGCCGCCGGCCACCCGCTCGGAGAGCAGGACGCCGGGCCGCGTGTCGGTCACCGTCTGCACTCTGCCCACCCCCTCCGACGACGGTTGTCAACAGGCGCCTCAGAAGACGCTCACGTGGGCCGCGCATTCCGCCGCGGCGTCCACGTCGGCGAACGCGCGCACCTCCGCGCGTTTGACCGCCGTGTAGGCGCGCAGCCGGGTGGTGCCGAGCGCGGCGGTGAGCAGCCGGTCCCGCTCGAGCACGTCGAGCGCGAGGCCGAGGGTCTCGGGCAGCCGGGCGATGCCTCGCCGCTCCCGCTCCTCGTCGGACAGGTCGGCCGGGTCCTCGTCGAACGGCTCGCCCGGGTCGGTCCTGTTCCGGATCCCGTCCAGCGCCGCGAGCAGCACCCCGGCCAGCGCCAGGTAGGGGTTGGCGGTGGCGTCGACCGTCTTGACCTCCAGGTTCACGCTCGCCGCCTCGTCGCCGCGCAGCGGGGAGACGACGCGCACCGGCGCCTCCCGGTTGTCCAGCCCGTAGCAGCGGAAGGCACCGCTCCACGACCGCGGCTGCAGCCGGCGGTAGGAGTTGACGCTGGCGCAGGTGAGGGCGAGCAGCCCCGGCAGGTGGGCGAGCAGCCCGCCGACGACGTGGTACCCGGTGTCCGAGAGGCGCAGCGGATTCCCGGCGTCGTACAGGACGTTGCGGCCGCCCGCGAGATCCCACAGCGACACGTGCAGGTGCGCGCCGTTGCCGGCCGCGCCCACGATCGGCTTGGGGGCGAGCGTCGCCCACAGCCCGTGGCGTCGAGCCACCCCCCGAACGGTCTCGCGGTAGAGGGCCATGTCGTCGGCCGCGCGCAGCGCGGGGGCGTGCCGGATGGACACCTCCTGCTGCCCGGGGGACAGCTCCGGGTAGTACTGCTCGACGAGCAGGCCCTGGGCGTTCAGCGCGCGGACGAGGTCGAGGACGAACTCGTGCGCCTCGCCGAACCCGGTCGTCGCGAAGCAGCGGCTGTCGTCGACGGGCACGAACTCGTCGGCGCCCGCGGGTCCGGGGATGCGCCGGCCGAGGGAGAACTCCGGTTCGTACGCCACCTGCGCCGCGAACCCCTCGGCGGCGAGCTCGCCCACCACCGCCCTGAGGAGGGAGCGCGGGCAGGCGGCCCAGGGCGTGCCGTCGAGGGTGAGCATGTCGCAGGTCATCGCGGCCGCACCCGGCGCATAGGGCAGCGGGGTGAACGTCTGCGGGTCGGGCACCAACCGGATCTCCCCGACCGGTCCGAGCCCGGGCACCGGCTGGAGCTGGTCGAGCATGGTCATCGCCTGCATCGCCACCGTCAGCCCGATCCCCGTGCCCAGGCGTTGCGGCACCGTCCGGGTCGCCGCCGCCTTCCCGCGCACCAGCCCCGCGTGGTCCACGTAGAGGAACCGGACGAGCTCGACGCCGGCCTCGGTGCAGCGGGCGGTGATCTGGTCGACCGTCGCCTGGCTGGTCGCCGGCGCGTCACCCGCTTCCATCGCCGCTCCCGACGCTGGTGGCTCTGCTGACGCTGGGCAGCACAGCGCGACAGGCTACCGGCTGCGGGTCGTGGTGCAGCGGCTCCCGGCCGCGTCCACGTGTCGGCAGCGTCAACGTGAACGTCGCGCCGTTCCCGATGCCGGGTGACGAGGCGCGCAGGTCGCCGCCGTGCGCGCGGGCGAGGCCGCGGGCGATGGTGAGCCCGACCCCCGATCCCGCCGACCTCGGCAACCGGTCCGCCGCGCGGTAGAACCGCTCGAACACCCGCTCGACGTCGTCGGCGGCGAGACCGACGCCGCTGTCGGTCACGCTCGCACGCGCCTGGTCGCCGTCGGCGTCCACCGTCACGGTGACGGTGCCACCGACCGGGGTCGCGCGCAGCGCATTGCCGAGCAGGTTGGTTAACACCTGCCCGACGCGGTCGACGTCCACGTGGACCGGGACGGGTCCGTCGGCGCGGACAACGGTGAGGGTGACGTGCGCGTCGTCGAACTGGGGTCGCAGCCGCGCAGACGCCTCCCGCGCGATCGCGAACAGGTCGGCGTCAACCCGCCGCAGCTCGATGCGCCGCTCCTCGGTGCGAGACAGCGTGGACAGGTCGTCGGCGAGCCGATGCAGCCGCCGCAGCTCCTCCGACATCGCCTGCAACGTCTCGGGCGCGCTCGTGAAGACGCCGTCGATCAGGCCCTCGACGTACCCGTCGAGGGCCGTGAGCGGCGTGCGCATCTCGTGCGCCACATCACCGAGGAGCCGGCTCCGGCGCGTCTCGGTCGCGGCGAGCGTGTTCGCGAGCGTGTTGACGTCGGTGGCGAGTGCGGCGAGCTCGGGCTCGGCGGGCAGCGGCACGGCCGCGTCGTACTCGCCCGCCGCGATTCGCCGGGTGGCGGCGCGGACCTGTTCGAGCGGACGCAGCAGCCGACCGGTGACGAACGCGGCGACGACGCCGGCGACGACCGCGGTGGCGAGGACGGCGACGAGCAGCGCGGTGTTCAGGGCCGAGATCAGCGCCGCATGCGGCGTGGTGCCGGTGCGGCCGTACTGCCCGCCCATGCCCATGCCCGACCCGTTCATCCTGCCCATCTGGTGGTCGAACAGCGGCGGGAGGAGCAGCCGCACCGTGAGGTACGCCGTCGCGGCGCCGACCGCGATCACCAGGGCGTACGACGCGAACAGGCGCACGGGCAGCCGAATGCTCATGTCGGCCGTCCGATGAACTTGTAGCCGACGCCGCGGACCGTCGCGATGAGGTCCGGGTTCGCAGCGTCGTCGGCGAGCCGGGCCCGCAGGCTGCGGATGTGCACGTCGACAACGCGCTCGTCACCGAAGAAGTCGTAGCCCCACACCCGCTCGAGCAGCTGGCGACGGGAGAACACCCGGCCCGGGGTCGCGGCGAGCACGGTGAGCAGGTCGAACTCCAGCGTCGACAGTGTCACGTCGCGACCGTGGCGGGACACCGCGCGGCCGGCCCGGTCGATCGTCACCCCGTCGAAACGCAGCACCTCGCCGTCGCCGCTGCCGGTCCGGCCGTGCTCGCGGCGCAGCACCGCCTTCACTCGGGCGGTGACCTCGCGTGGGCTGAAGGGTTTGGTGATGTAGTCGTCGGCGCCGACGCCGAGACCGACGAGCTTGTCGACCTCCTCGGCGCGCGCCGTGACCAGCACGACGTACACCTCACTGAACGCGCGCAGCCGCCGCAGCACCTCCAGCCCGTCGATGCCGGGCAGCATCACGTCCAGCAGCACGAGGTCCGGGTGCTCGTCGCGCACAGCCTGAACGGCGGCCTCGCCGTCGGCGGCCTCGCTGATCGCGAACCCGTCGGCCTCGAGGTAGCCGCGCAGCACCGCCCGGATGTGCGGTTCGTCGTCGACGACGAGCACCCGTCGCATCGCTCACCTCGCGTGCCAGGCTACCGCCGGACCGGGCACCCGCCCGGATCCCGCGGGTGGCCGCGGCATCTCATGACGTCGCCGCGCGCGACATCAGCTTCTGCATCCGCTCGCGGTGCTGCTGGACGAGCTTCTGCCGCTGCGCAGGCGTGCGCTGCTGGCGCTGCTCACGCTGCGAGCGCCACTGCCGCGCCTCCGTCGAGTTGTGGAACGGGCAGTCCTCCGGGTCGCCGTACCCGCCGCCCGTCATCCGGCCGTCGCGCATGCCGGGCCCGTGGCCAGGGTTGGTCGCCGTGCGCGAGCTCGGGAACGCCGTCGTCGTCGCGGCGACCGCAACTCCCGTCGGGATGGCCAGCGCGGCCACCAGGCCACCGACCACCACCGTCCGCTTTCCCTTCATCGTTCTCGCCTTCCTCGTCCCGCCGGCCTCATCGCCGGATGGATCCAGCATCCGGCGGGTTCATGAGGGATCCCCGCCTGCTTCCGTGAAGGTTCGATGAAGGTCGAAGCCTCTCCCCGTTCAGCGACAGACACCGTCGCGGGCATGGACGGTGAGTCTGGGGCGTAGGTCGGGGCTGTCAGCCCGCGATCGCGACGTCCGGCAGCCGGGTGGCCTCGTACACCCGGGCGGCCAGCGTGATCGGGTCGTCCGTGTTGCGGTCCAGCCGGTGCCGCTCGTCGTCGTACGTGCGGCGCAGCTGTTCGTGGACCCACTCCCGGGCCTGCTGCGCGGCCTGCGGGGGCGGCCAGGTCCGCGAACACGTGCAGCGCGAACGCCACCTCGAACCCGGCGGAGTTGTAGGGGTAGCCGTACTTGTTCGACTCCAACCCCTCCCGGTACTCGTCGGTGTCCGTGTACGCGATCACGCGACGCATGGTGCCGGAGGACCAGAACGGGTGCCGGGGCAGGTGCTGCCGGAGCATCGCGAACGCGTACAGGTTGAACCCGTGGTAGCCGATCGCCTTGCGGTAGCGAGGATCGTGCAACCGGATCGACCCGTTCGACGACGAGCTCGCGGTGTGCCGCGCGATCGCGAGCAGCTGTCGCCGCAGGCGGCTGACGGGGCGGTTGGTCAGACGCCCGAACAGGTCGCCGACGTCGTGGTACACGAGGCCCGACGAGTACAGGTGCAGGTTGCGCGGGAGACGGTCGAGGAAACGCCACACCCGCCGCGCGATGAGCGGGTCGGTGTCCATGACGAGGGATCCCGCGGCGGCGACCACAGCTGGTGGTTGAAGGCGCGGTCCTCGCTCAGCACGCTCCCGTCGACCTCGACCCGCTGCCACAGCCCGGTGCGCTCGTCGAAGGGGTGCAGCAGGAAGACCGACCGCGCGAGTTCGCGGCACTCGTCCATCCCGAGCGTCGCGGCCGCTTCGACGAGCGCCTCGGTGGTCCACGCCTGCCCGACGAGCCCGTTGCAGCGGTCCTTTCCGTCGGTGCTGCGGTGCCAGAAGGTGGCGCCGGCCGGGCGCAGGTCCGGGCGGAGCAGGTAGTCGGCGGCGCGTCGCGTTGCCTCCAGGTAGCGGCTCTCGCCGCTGAGGTGGTACGCCGTGGCAAACGTCCGCAACCAGTGCCCGGTGTTGCGAACCGGTGTCTCCGGGTCGTGGTAGGGGCCATTGTGGCCCCCGGGCATCGACCCGTCGGGGGACTGGTCCGCGAGGCCGGCCGAGGCGGCGTCGACGAGCAGCGCGTGCAGGCCGGTGACGCTGTCAGTCCCCCGGTCAGTCCCCCGGTCAGTCCCCCGGCCAGTCACGGTGCCCGCTCCGGCCGACGCGGTCGAGAAGCGCGGCGGTTCGCTCGCACGACCGCGCGTCCTGGTAGGTGTGGACCCTGTCACGCAGCGCCCGCCTCCGTTCCTTGTCCTCGTCGTCCCCGGCCGCGGCGGCGGCGAGGTGGTCCCGGAAGCCTGCGAAGGAGTCGATCGCCGGGCCGGGGAGGTTGCCGAAGTAGTCGTAGAGGAAACCGTTCTGCTGCTCGAATTCCTCGTAGTCGTACGGCACGAACAGGATCGGCCGGTCGAGCAGCAGGAAATCGTGGTAGAGCGCCGAGTAGTCGGTGATGAGAACGTCGACGAACGGCAGGAAGCTGTTCACGTCGGGCAGCTGTTCGTGGGTCGCGAGCCGGACGCAGTCCGGGTGAGCGGCCAGCGCCTCGAGCATCGTGCGCAGCGCCGGGTAGCGCAGGTCCTGGACGTGCGGGCGCACGAGTAGCAGGACACCGGCCGCCCGCAGTCCCTCGACGAGCGCGTCGACGCTGAAGTCGTCGAACGGGAAGAACCGCGTCGGCTCGCGCCCGTGCCGCCAGCTCGGCGCGTACAGGGCGACCGACCGGGGCGTCGCGCCGGCGAGGAATGCCTGCCAGTCCTGGCGCTGGCGCGGCGACACCTCGAACAGCGCGTCGTTGCGCGGGTAGCCGGTCACCACGTGCTTGGCGCGCCCGATGCGCAGACACTCCTCCTGCAGGTCGGAGATGAACTCGGACGTCGAGATCGCGTAGTCGATCATGTCGCCTTCCTGCCGGCGAGCCCGGGCCTCCTCCGCCGAGATCTGGTGGCCGAGGCGGGCGAAACGCATGCGTTTGACCGAGCGCCCGTGCCGCAACGCGAGCAGGCGCAGCGAGCGGGGAGCCAGGGCGGGATCCGGCGCGATGTCCCGCAGGCTGTTGCTGAAGGCCGCGGCGCGCGCCCGCCACAGCAGCCGGATTCCCCGCGGCGACGAGGACAGGGCGACCGGGCGCCCTTCGGCGCGCAGCCGCCGGAACACCTCCTGGTCGCGCGTCATCCATACGGCGCGCACGTCGGGTCGGTGGGCCAGCACCCACTCGTAAAGGTGGCGGCTGTTGTCGCCGTACCACGTCCCGTTCATCGCGCCGAACAGCACCAGCCGGTCGTCCTTCGGCAGCCGCGCCACCGCCGGCACGAGGCCGCGCAACACCGCCCGCTGGGCCGCGGCAGCGCCGCGGGCCGCGGCGGCCCGTGCCCTGCGTGCCCGACTCGTCCGGCTCACCGAACACCTCCCTGCGCCGCCCGCGCGGCGAACGGCTTCTCCCCGGGGCGAACCGTGTGCAGCCGGAGCACGGGTCGCATCGACGCCAGCGGCACGATCGATCCGGTTGCCGCCATCGACGCGACCAGGTCGGCCACGCGCGGGTTGCTGATCGCCCGATGTGTCGTCTCCTCGATGTGCGGCCGGTGCCGCAGCCGCTTGCCGAGCGCGCCGTGCCCCGCGGCCCGCACCTCCATCGTCGTGACCGCAGCCGCCTCCTGCCGCGACGCCTGCGCGTGCCGGTGCAGGTAGCGCTTCAGGTTGTGCGACATGCCAACCCGGCGCAGCGCGTTCTCCCGCAGCACCTGCCCGAAGTTCGTGCCATGGGCGTGCAGCATCAGCACGAGCTTTCCGGGCGCGAGTGGTGCGTTGAGCCGGCCTCCGAAGGGGGTGTCGAGGAAGGACGCGCCGCCCTCCGGCGTGATGTCCCGCACCTGCAGCAGGTCGAGGTAATGGCTGCCGGTGAAGCGAAGCGGGCCGCCGTCGTGCGAGTACTGGCGCCGACCGTCGACCCAGGTCGGATCGAGGAGGTCGCGCAGCGTCTCGATCCGCCCGGTGAAGTGGTTGCCGCTCGCCCCGAACGCCTCCAGCGACCCGAGCCACTCGTACGGGTCGTCGCGGCTGGCGAGAAACGCGGCGACGCCGCCGCTGACCATCGATGCCCACTCGGCGGGGCGGATCGAGAACGGGTGCCGGAACGAGACGCTGGCCCGTCGGCCGGTGCTCAGGCGGACGAGGTGACCCGTCGAACCCGGTCGCTGAAGCCGTTGTGGGCACGGACGAAACGGCGGACCGCCTCCGTGATGCCACGGCTGGTCTCCGGGGTGGCGTCGAGGTCGACCAGCACGCTGAAGAAGCCGCAGCCGATCTCGTAGTTCGCGTAGCGGGGATGCAGGCCGTCGGCGAGCACCACCGTGTCGTCGCACCGGGTGTTGCGGATGTCACGTCCCAGCCAGCGCAGGGTCTCCTTCTTCAATTTGAACGACGGCAGGACCAGCACCCGGCGAACGTGCGGATCGCTGCCCAGGCGGGTCAGGTTCGCGGTTTCGTCGTCGTCAAGGGAGAGGCCGAACGGGTTCTCCACTGCGTCGAGCGTCAGTTCCATGCTTCTCCCTGAGCGATTCCACTGCTTGCATGACGCGCGCCGCGACCGCCTCGAGGGACATGTCGCGAGAGATGTCGACCACGAGGACGCACTGCCGGCGGCTCAGTTCCCGGGCCACGTCCACGTAGGCCTGGCGTTTGGCCTCGGCCCGGCGGACGCCGGAGTATTGCCCCCCGCCACGCTCCACCAGCAGATCCGCACTGGGCAGCAGGAAGCACAGCAGGTCGAAGCGGGGGTACAGCCGGGCGTACCACGCCTTCAGCAGCCGCAGCAGCGGGTATTCGCTGAGCAGCAGCCGCAGCAGCCGGCGTCGACCCGATGACCCCGGGCGCACGGTCAGTCGCCGGAACTCACCCGCCATGATCATCCGATCGACGGCACCGTCCCTGTTCTACGAGAGGTGTCCGCGCCCGCTTTGATGCATCCCGCCCCGGCACCGGGCGCGCCCGCCGGCGACGCCGCGCGCCCGACGGCCTCGACGCCGGCCGAGAGATCGAGCATCGCGCCGTACGGTTTGCCCATGGCCGGCGACCCGCACGACCCGCCGCCGCGTGGGTGGGCGGGCGTGCGCGCCGTTGCCCGCCTCACCGTCGCCGAGCTGTTCCGCGACCGGGTCACCGGCCTCGCCGCCGAAGCGGCGTTCTTCGCGCTGCTGTCCCTGCCCCCGCTGGTGCTCGGCCTCGTCGGCACGATCGGGTACTTCCGGGGTCTCGTCGGCGCGGACACCATCACCCAGATCCGCGA
>DATGDX010000498.1:0-6343 GCA_035310665.1 Mycobacteriales bacterium
CTGCTCACCGCGGCCGTCGCGGGGTGCGGCGAGCGTGCCCCGGTCGCCGGGGTGGCGGCGGTGGGCCGCGGCACGGTCACCGAGGTCGTCGAGGCACCGGCCACCGTCACCCCTCGGGCCACCGTGACGCTCGCGGCGCCCGCCGACGGGACGGTCGCCACCCTCGCGGTCCGTGACGGCCAGCAGGTCCGGGCCGGCACGGTGCTGGTCCGCGTGGACTCCCCGTCGGCCCAGCGCCGGCTGCGCGAGGTCCGGCAGGCAGACGCGCGCGCGGCAGCGGCCGTCGGAACCACCGTCGGGGCCACCGTCCCGACTCGCGCTCCGGCGGGTGTCGACGCGGTGCAGGTGCGCGCGGACGCGGAGGCCCGGCGGGCCTTCGGCGGCGCGCGCGCCGCGGCCCTGCTGATCTCCGAGGAGTCGGTGCGGGCGCAGGCGCTGGCGGCGGTCGCGACCGCGGAGTCTCAGTACGCCGCGGCTCGGGCGGCCGCGCAGGAGGTGCTGCGGCGGGTGAACGCCGGGCTGGCCGGGCTGTCCGCCGCGATCACCGCGCTGTCCGAGGCCCAGCGCATCCAGACTCGGGCCGCCGTCGCCGTCGCCGAGCAGGCCGTCGGCGCGCTGGACGTCAGGGCCCCGATCTCCGGGGTGGTGTCGCTCGGCGGCCCGGCCGGTGCCCCGCGCCCCGACCTGTCCGCGGCGTCCGGATCCCTGTCCCCCGACCTCCAGCAGGCCCTCGCCGCGGCCGGGGGCGGGCAGCCGAGCAGCGACGTCGTGGCGGCCGGCGTCCCGGTGCGGGCCGGCCAGCCCGTCGTCACGCTGACCGACGTGTCGGCGCTGACCCTGGCCGCGGAGGTCGACGAGACCGACGTGCTGCTCGTCCGCGCCGGCGTCCCCGCCGCGATCGAACTGGACGCGGTGCCCGATGCCACCTATCGCGGCCGGGTGACCAGCGTCGACCTCACCCCGACCCAAACCGCGCGCGGCGGCGTCACCTACCGGGTTCGCCTCACCCTCGACGGCGGCACCCGCCCGGACGGCCGGGCCGCGCCGCTGCCGCGCCCCGGGATGAACGCGGTCGCCCGGCTGCGGGTCCGGGAAGCGCGTGACGCGCTCAGCGTCCCCGCCTCCGCGGTCCTGCGCGAGGGCGGCCGTGACGTGGTGTGGGTGGCCCAGGACGGTCGGGCGCGCCGGCGGGACGTGGTCCTCGGCGCGCAGGGCGAGGACCGGGTGCAGGTCGTGGGCGGGCTGCGGGACGGCGAGCAGGTGGTCGTGCGCGGTGCCGACCGGCTGCGCGACGGCCAGCAGCTGCGGCGATGACGACGACAGCTGTCGAACTCGTCGACGTGGTCCGCAGCTACCAGCTCGACGGGGTCGTCGTCCAGGCCCTCCGCGGCGTGTCGCTTCGGGTCGAGCAGGGGGAGTACGCCGCCATCCTCGGCCCGTCCGGCTCCGGGAAGAGCACGCTGATGCACCTGCTCGGTTGCCTCGACCAGCCGACCAGCGGGACGGTGCGGGTCGCCGGGCGTGACGTCACCACGCTGTCCGACGCCGAGCTCGCGGCGCTGCGCAACCGCACCATCGGGTTCGTCTTCCAGAGCTTCCAGCTGCTCCCGCGCACGAGCGCCCTGGACAACGTCGCGCTGCCCCTGGTCTATCGCGGGCTGGCGGCCGCGGAGCGCCGCCGCCGCGCGGGCGCCGCCCTCGACGCCGTCGGCCTCGCGCATCGGCTGGCGCACCGCCCGACGCAGCTGTCCGGCGGTGAGCAGCAGCGCGTCGCGATCGCTCGGGCGCTGGTGGGGGAGCCACGCGTGGTCCTGGCCGACGAGCCCACCGGCAACCTGGACACCCGCAGCGGCGGGGATGTCATGGACATCCTGGAACGGCTCAACGCCGAGCGCGGCGTCGCGGTCGTCCTCGTCACGCACGAGGCGGCGGTGGCTGCGCGGGCCCGCCGGCAGGTGCAGGTCCGCGACGGGCTCGTCGTGTCCGACACCCGTGGGCCGCTCCCGAACCGGGCCCCCCGTGCACGCGGGCTGGCACCCGTGGCCCCGCGGTGAGGGCTGCCGAGGCGGCGCGTGTCGCGGTCGACGCGCTGCGCGCCAACCGGCTGCGGAGCACGCTGACCACGATCGGCGTGGTCATCGGCGTCGCCGCGGTCGTGCTCCTCGTCGCGATCGGCGGCGGCGCGAAGAACGAGGTCGAGACCGAGGTCGAGGGGCTGGGGTCGAACCTGGTGCTCGTCCTGCCCGGCAAGTTCGAGTTCGGCGCGGCGCCGACGGTCAGCCGCCTGCAACTGTCGGACGTGGACCTGCTCGGTCGGGTCGTCGGCGACCGCCGGCTGGTCACCGCGACCGTGTCAAGCGGCGAGACGGTCCGCGCCGGTGCGCGCACCACGTTCGCCACGATCAACGGAACGATGGAGAACACCCCCCGCGTGTTCACCCGGCCGCTGGCCAAGGGCCGCTACCTCACCGGCAGCGATGTCGACGCCCGCCGCCGGGTCGCCGTCCTCGGGCAGGAGGTCGCGGCGGCCCTGTTCGGGGACGTCGACCCGGTGGGGCGGCAGGTGGCGATCGGCGGGGTGCGGTTCCGGGTGGTCGGGGTCTTCGCGCCGGTGGGGTCGACGTTCGGGGTGAGCCGGGACGAGGAGATCCACGTTCCGCTGACCTCCGCCCAGCGCCTGTTCGGGGTCCAGCGCGTCGACGCGCTCGCGGTGAAGGCGCCCAGCGCCGACGGGATCGAGCGCCTGCAGGACGACCTGGTGCGCGCGCTCGAGGACCGCTACCCCGACGAGGAGTTCGAGGCCGTCACGCAGACCCAGATCCTCGGCACGGTCGGGCGGATCCTCAGCCTGCTCACGCTGGTGCTCGCGGCGATCGCCGCGATCAGCCTGCTGGTGGGCGGCGTCGGGGTCAGCAACATCATGCTGGTGAGCGTGCGGGAACGGACCCGGGAGATCGGGCTGCGCAAGGCGCTCGGCGCGCGGCAGCGAGATGTACTCCTCCAGTTCCTCCTCGAGGCCGTGCTGCTCACCACCGTCGGCGGGGTCATCGGGATCGTGCTCGGCGTCGCCGTGGCCGTCGCGCTGGAGGCCCTGACCCCGTTGCCGGCCGTCATCGCCTGGTGGTCGCCCGCGTTGGCGTTCGTGGTGTCCGTGACCGTCGGTGTCTTCTTCGGCGTCGCGCCGGCCCGGCGCGCGGCCCGGCTCGAACCGGTGGTCGCGCTTCGCGCCGAGTGACCGCACCACGCGTGCGCGCGGGGTCTAGCGTGTGCGCATGAGCGAGGCGGTCCGGGTGATCTGGGACGAGCAGCTGGCCCGTTACGACTTCGGCCGCGACCACCCCATGGCACCCGTCCGGGTCGTGCTGACCATAGCGCTCGCTCGCGACCTGGGCGTGCTCGACCACCCCAACGTGACCGTCGAGGGGTGCGAGCCGGCCGACGACAAGCTGCTCGAGCTCGTGCACCTGCCGGAGTACGTCGACGCGGTCAAGCGGGTCGGTGACCACCCGTTCGACGTGATGGATCTGCGGTTCGGCCTCGGCATCCCGGACAACCCGATCTTCCCGGCGATGCACGAGGCGTCCTCGCTCGTCGTCGGCGCCAGCGTCGCCGCGGCCCGCGCGGTGCAGGAGGGGCGGGCGGACCACGCCGTGAACATCGCGGGCGGGCTGCACCACGCGATGGCGGGCACCGCCTCGGGGTTCTGCATCTACAACGACGTGGCGGTGGCGATCCGGTGGCTGCTCGAGCAGGGTGTGGAACGCATCGGCTACGTCGACGTCGACGTGCACCACGGCGACGGGGTTCAGGCGGCGTTCTACGACGACCCGCGCGTGCTCACGATCAGCATCCACGAGACGGGGAACACGCTGTTTCCCGGCACCGGGTTCGCCGGCGAGACGGGTGGCCCGGGCGCGGACGGCTCCGCGGTCAACGTCGCGCTGCCACCCGGCACCGGCGACCGCGGCTGGCTGCGCGCGTTCGACGCGATCGTGCCGCCGCTGTTGCGCGAGTGGCGCCCGCAGTTCCTCGTCACCCAGCACGGGTGCGACAGCCACGTCCTCGACCCGCTGGCCCACCTGACGCTCACCGTCGACGGGCAGCGCCTCGCTTACGCCGCGCTGCACCGGCTCGCCCACGAGACCGCGGGCGGGCGCTGGCTGGCGACCGGCGGCGGCGGCTACGACATCGTGCAGGTCGTCCCCCGAGCGTGGACCCACCTCATCGCCGAGGCCGCCGGTCATCCGGTGGAACCGTCCACCCCGACGCCGCCGGGCTGGCGGGAGTATGTGCGGATGCACCTCGACGAGATCGCCCCGCTGCGGATGACCGACGGGCGGCAGCCGTCGTTCCGGCCCTGGGCTGCGGGGTACGACCCCGCGGACGCGGTCGACCGGGCGGTGATGAGCACCCGCACCGCGGTCTTCCCCTCGCACGGGCTCGACCCGCTGCTGTGAGGGTCCGGTGATGGTGCACGTCCCCACCCGGGCGGAGCTACGTGCCCACTTGGTCACGTCCCGGATCGCCGGCGAGGTGGAGACCCCGCGGGACAACAACCTGCGCAACTACCGGCTGCTGGCCGAACGCCACCCGCACTACCTCCTCGGGCTCGACCCGGCACCGTCGTGGACGTTCGAGGAGGTCCTGGCGGTGATGGCCAAGCGGTGCGGGGTGTCGCCGGACCCCGACTACATCGAGGGCATCGACACGATCGACCCGGACCGCACCCTGGAACGCCTGGACGCGCTCGGCGCCCGGCTCGCCGTGGCTGCGCGCCGCCAGGAGCGGGTGATCAGCGCGACCGGGCACCCGTCGTCGCTGCTCGCCTTGCACCTGCCGGTCGCCCAGGCGCTGGCCGCGCGCGGCTGCACGCTGCTCACGCCGGCGGCAGGGTTCACCTACGAGACGACGGTGCGCCGCGCCCCGGCGTACCGTCAGATCCGCTACGTCTCCGGCGTGGCGATGGTGGCCGACCGCGGGGAGCTCAAGCACACGCACTCGCCGCGGCCGATGCAGGAGATGTTGGCCGCGCTGGACGAGCCCCCCGACCTCGTCGTCGCCGACCACGGGTTCACCGGCGCCGCGGCGCAGGCCGGGGTCGACGCGGTGGGGTACGCCGACAGCAACGACCCGGCGCTGTTCGTCGGGGAGGCGGAGGGGACCGTCGCGGTCACCGTGCCCCTCGACGACGGCGTCCTGCCCCACCTCTACGCGCCGGTGACCGCGTACCTGCTGGCCCGGATCCAGTAGCGCCGCGCGCACTTGGCCTTGCGTCGCGTGCGTGGCTACTGTTCGTCACGCGCACGCGTGTGGTGTTCGCGCCGGAGGGGAAGCCGGCGCCGACGCGTGGAAGGTCGGTGCGCCGATGGCTGCTGGCAGCGACACCCCTCCGGGCACCGCTCGGGCGACCGGTCGCGGGGGCGGGCGGGATCCGCGGGCCCGACCGGGGCCGGCGGCGGGCGAGCGATCGGCTGGTGAGGTGTCCTTCTTCACCGTCGCCGAGGTCGCCGGGCTCATGCGGGTGTCGAAGATGACCGTCTACCGTCTGGTCCACGCCGGGACGCTGCCCGCGATCCGGGTCGGTCGCTCGTTCCGCGTGCCGGCCCAGGCCGTCCACGACTACCTGCGCGATTCCTACATCGAGGCGGGCTGATCCGCCCCGCCGGGTAGGCTGGCCGGTCGGTGCCGTGGTGAGTTCACGGCGTGCACGTTTCCGGACCGGACGAAGAGGGTGCCGTGGGCTCGGTCATCAAGAAGCGCCGCAAGCGGATGGCGAAGAAGAAACACCGCAAGCTGCTCAAGCGGACGCGGGTCCAGCGGCGCAACAAGAAGTAGCCGTCATGCCATCGCGCCGGGTGCTTGTCACGGGCGTGTCGCGCTACCTCGGCGGTCGGCTTGCCACCTTGCTGCAGGCCGATCCCGACGTGGAGAGCGTGATCGGGGTCGACACCATCCCGCCGCGCCGGGATCTGGGCCGGGCCGAATTCGTGCGGGCCGACATCCGCAACCCGCTCATCGCCAAGGTGATCGGCAGTGCCCAGGTCGACACCGTGGTGCACATGAACCTCATCGCGACGCCGCTGGGCGCGGGCGGCCGCACCGCGATGAAAGAGATCAACGTCATCGGCACCATGCAGCTGCTCGCGGCCTGCCAGAAGGCCCCGACCGTGCGCAAGCTGGTGGTCAAGTCCACCGCGGCGGTCTACGGCACGTCCAGCCGCGACCCGGCGCTGTTCACCGAGGACATGGAACCGCGGGAGCTCCCGCAGGGCGGCTACGGCAAGGACGCCGTCGAGGTCGAGGGCTACGTGCGGGGCTTCGGGCGGCGCCGCCCGGACGTAGA
>DATGDX010000499.1:0-3698 GCA_035310665.1 Mycobacteriales bacterium
CGAAATCGGCGAACTGGTCCACCCGGTCGAGCACGTCGACGAGCTTCTTGACGAACAGGCGGGGCGCGACGCCCACCCGGCCGCCGAGCTGCCCGGTGACCTCGTCGGCAAGCAGGACGACATACGCCGCGTCCACCTGCCGCGCGACGCGGTCCGGGTCGGCGAGCCCGGCGAGGTAAAGCTCGCGAACCCGCCCGCCCAACTCCACGAGCGAGTCTCGCGTGAAGCCGGGGAGCCGCACTTGCACGGCGCGCGGGTTGTCGAATCGCGGATCGGGCAGGAAGTCGACGTGCAGCCGCTGCGCGAGCGGCGCGAGCCGCTGCACGCCCTGCATGCCCTCGAAGAACGCGGGAGTCCCGGTGACGACGAGCACCAGCCCGGGGAACCGACCGGCGTCGATGTCGTCGACGAGCTGCCGCAGCGCGTTGAGCGCCTTGTCCCGCATGTCCGAACGCACCCGCTGCAGGGTCTCGACTTCGTCCAGCACGACGACCAGCCCGTCGTGCCCGCTGTCGCGCAACACCACGAGCAACCCCTTCAGGAAGCCGAGCGCGGCGTCGTGGTCCAGATCACCGCGGACGCCGGCGACGCGCTTGACCGCCGCCGCGACGTGCGGCTGACCGCCGAGCCACGCGACGAGTCCCTCCGCGACAGGGGCGTCGCCGGCGACGACGGCCCGACGGTAGGCCCGCAACGCGGCCGCGAACGACGGGGCGACCCGGCTGACGGAGCCCAGGCGCTGCTCGAGGACCGTCTCCAGCCGTGCGTCGAGCGTCGCCGCCGGAATACCCTCGTCGAGGACGTCCTGCTCGAGGGCGAACAGCCACGAGTCGACGAGCGGACGCAGCGCGCTCGGCGCGTGCTCCGCGGTGCTCAACCGTTCGACAAGCCGTCGATAGACGGTCTCCAGCCGGTGCAGCGGGGTCTCGTTCTCCGAGATCTGGATCTCGGAACTGGCGAACCCGCGCCGCTTGGCCCGCTCCGCCACCCACCGGGTGACGAACGTCTTGCCGGACCCGTAGTCGCCGCGCACCGCCTTGGAAGACGGCGCCACCGGCGGCGGCGCGGTCGAGGTCGTCGTCCACGGCGGCGGCGAACCGGTCCAGACCGACGGCGAGCACGTCGAGCCCGTGCTGCGGCACGGTCCCGCGGCGCAGGCTGTCGATGACCTCGCGGCGGCGCTGCTCCGAGATGACCCCAGCAGTCACAAGCCCGCCTGCGTCTTGAGCAGCGCACCGTTGAGCCGCACCGTCTCGCCCTCGACGGTGAGCACCTCGTAGCCGTCGATGTTGAGCACTCGCTGCAGGGTGGCGAGCATCCTGTTCATCCGGTAGTCGGAAGTGTCGAGGGCACGGGCGACGACGGCCCGAGGCGCCGACCCGCCGCGGGCGTCGAGCAGCCGCAGCAGCCGCTCCACGTGCGTCCGGCCGACGCCGATCCGCCGCACCCGAGCGAGCTGCCCGGAGACGACCGGGCTGTCGAGCACGTCCGCGATCCACGCGTCGGCACCGAGCTGCGCGGTGCCGAACAGCACGTCGTGTTCCGGCGGCGGCGCCGTGGTCCTCTTGCGCCGCGCCGCGGGTTTCGCTGACGCTGTCGCCTGGGTGAGCGCTTCCTCGACCCACCACTCCGGTTCCGGGTGAAAGCGGGGTTGCCATCCCGGCGATGGCACCGGCCCGCGGCCGAGCAGCGCGAGCGGCACGACGACCTCTTGTGCGCTGGCGCCGCCGTGGTACCCGTTGTTTTTCGGCCCGTAGCGCAGCGTCTCGTTCCACGCGGCGACGATCCACCCGCCACCGAGCAGCACGCGGGGTCCGGCGAGCTCCACCTCGTCCGGTCCGGCCGGCCGGTGCGTACACCGCCACCGGGCACCGCCGCTGTCGTCCGCCTCCAGCCGGGAGCCGCGCTCGTGCACGTGCCCGTGGTCGGCGGTCAGCAGCACCACCCGACGGGCCGTGTCGGCGAGGTCGAGCAGCTCCCGCAGCCGGTCAACCGACGCCACGGTCCACGGCGTGCGGCCGCCCTTGGCGAGCGTGTCGTCGACCGAGTTCAAGACGACGCCGACAACGGCTGCCGGTCCTTCGACGGCCGCGATGACTTCCGAGGCGAACACCTGGCCCGCCCCGGCGGTCGTCAGCTTTCCCTTGTGGAACAGCGGCCAGCCACGGTCGGCGAACGCCGCCTTCTCGCTCGCCTGCGTGCCGTCGCTCAGCCGACCGGCGAACAGCGACGTGCGCGAGACTCGGGTGACCGAGGGCAGCACCGACAGCACGGCCCGATGCGGGTCGAGCCGGTGCTCGACCCAGCCGAGCGCACCGACGTCGGCAAGCAGCTCGCGGGCGACCCCGGTCGACATGCCGTCGAGGACGACGAGCAGCACCCGCTGCGCCGCCGCGAGCGGCCCCACCACCTCGTCCACCACCTGTTCGACGGGCAGCAGCGCGGTGTCGACCGGCGCGGTCGAGGTCCATTCGGCGAGCAGCGCGGCGAACCGCTGCTCGTGGCCGGCCCGCACGGCGTCCACCGACGCGCACAGCGACGTGTACGCCGCGGCGACCTGCGGGTCGACGTCGCCCTCCCACACCCGGGCCCGCGCGACGTCGACGAACGCGTCGTCGTTCTCCTGCGTACGCGCGGCCTCGGCGAGGCCAGCCGCGGGCGGCAGCGGCGCGGCCCGCTGCCGCACCAGCCAGCGGGACAGCCGCACCGCCATGACCGCGCGGCGGACCTGTTCCTCGTGTCGCCCGGCGACGGCGTGCTCCTGCACCCGCCGCGCCGCCTCCTCGACGGGGCGCAGGTCCGCAACCGACGGCGTCCGCCGGCGCAGCAGCGCGCCGAGGGCGTCGGCGAGCCCGCCCAGCCGCAGCCCGAGGGCGCTGGGCAGCACGCGGCTCGGTTCGGCGAACTCGGCGGGGGCCCCGGCGTCCGCGATGAGCACGTGCTCGGCGCGCCGGCAGACGGCCGCGGCGGCGACAGGCTGCTCGCCCCACAGCCGCTGCACCAGGTCCTCCGCCGCCTCCCCCCAGCCGCGTGCCGCGGCCGGGTCGAGCGCACGGTCGAACACCCGGGTGCCGAGCACCGCCGCGAAGGTCACGGCCCCGGGAGGCGCCTCGACGTGGGTGAGCGCGGCCACCGCGAGCCCGACCGCGACGGTGTCCGGGCCGTACGCCGGGTGCGCGAGGCAGCCCAGCACCGCCCGCACCACCTCGCCGCGGCCGGCGCGCCCGGCCAGCCACTCGGTAAGCCCGTCGCGCACCGGAGGCGGCAGCTGCTGCCAGCGTTCGGCGTGCCCGTCGTGCAGCGACCAGCGCAGCAGCCCGGCCAGGTCGAGGTCGAGGGGGGTGAGCCCGGTGCTCGTGGCGGCGAGGGCGGTGAGCGCGGTGTCGCGGTCGAGAAACCCGCCCGTCGACGGCCCAGGACAGCTTCGTGAGCTCGGGGTCGACGCCGCGCGCGGCGAACAAACTCTGCAGCTGCTGCCAGCGGTCCAGCGGAAGCACGCGCTGACCGGCGAGCCGGGCGGCAACGCTCTCGCCGAGGGTCGTTGAGTCCACCGGCGTGAGCAACACCAAGACGTCGCGGTCGGGCACCTCGCCCAGGGCCGACAGCGCGTCGCGCACCGCGAGCGTGGACACGCACGACCGCACGACCGCGCGCCGCCCCGCGGGCAGGTCCAGCGACGGGTCGTGCCGCCACACCGG
>DATGDX010000500.1:0-1710 GCA_035310665.1 Mycobacteriales bacterium
GCCTTGGGCGACCAACCGCCCAATCGTCGTCACTGCGCTCAGCGTGACGGCGAACGACACCGATCGAGGAATCGTCAATAGTTGTGGACGGCGTTTCCTGAACGATCACGCGGCGACCTCTTGAGCGGCTTGCTCGGGCCGCTCGACCAGGACTCCCTTCTCAAACTTGGCTCCGGCGCGGACGAGGGCGACCAGGTGGGCGCCGTTGACGTAGCGCCAGTGCTCCTGCGCGGCCTCGAGCAGCTTGAACACCATCGCCAGCCCCGCGGCCCGGCTCCCAGGTCCTTTCGTGACCTTGGTCCGCAACCGGACCGTGGCGAAGGTCGACTCGATCGGGTTCGAGGTTTTCAGGTGCACCCAGTGCTCGGCGGGGAAGTCGTAGAAGGCGAGCAGCTGCTCCCGATCGTCGACGATCTTTGCTACCGCCTTCGGGTACTTGGCGGCGAACAGCTCGGCGAAGGTGTCGATCGCGGCCTCGGCTTGCTCGCGGTCCTCGGCGTCGCGAATTTCGGCCAGCGCCTTGCGCGCGGCCGATTGGGCGCTCTTGGGCAGGCAATCGAGCACGTTGGCCACCTTGTGCACTCAGTCCCGCTGCTCCCGGGTCTCCGGGAACACGTCCCGCAGCGCCGCCCTGAACCCCAGCGCGCCGTCGCCGACGGCGAGCACCGGCGCCCGCGTCCCCCGCCGCTTACAGTCGCGCAGCAGGTCCGCCCAGCTGACGGTGGACTCGCGGTGGCCGTCGGCGAGGGCGACCAGCTCCTTCCTGCCGTCCGCGCGCACCCCCACCATGACCAGAGTGCACACCCGGTCCTCGTCCAGGCGGACGGTGAAGTGCACCCCGTCCACCCAGACGTAGACGTAGTCGACTCCGGACAGGTCCCGCGCGGCGAACCGCCGCTGCTCCTCCTGCCAGGTGGTGGTCAACCGGGTGATGACCGACGCGGACAGCCCGGCCTTGGACCCGAAGCACTCCTCCAGCGCGGGCACGAAGTCGCCGCTGGACAGCCCGTGCAGGTACAGCAGCGGCAACACCTCGGCCACCTTGGGGCTGCGTCGGCACCACGGCGGCAGGATCGCGGAGCGGAACCCGCGCCGCTGCCCGCTGCCCTCCTCCAGCCGCCGGTCATCGACGCGGGGCGCGCGCACCTCGACGGCGCCCGCTGCCGTCGTCACCTGCCGCGGCCTCGCGTGCCCGTTGCGCACCACCAACCGCCGTCCGGCCTCGTCCCGCTCGCCGGCGTGCGCGGCGAGGTACGCCTCGACCTCCGCCTCCAGCGCGGCGGCGAGCATCCGCCGGGCGCCCTCCCGCACGATCTCGTCCAGACCAGCCGCCATCTCCGCGCGCGCGGCGTCGTCAGCAGCTACCCTCAGCATCGGCGTTCCTTCCCGCCGGCGTTGCCTCGCCGGCATCTCGTGACTGATCAGTCGGGAAGGTACGCCACGCCCTCCTTCAGGTCCCGCATCCACAACATCGAGTCATACCCGAAGCGGATCGCCCTCGCCGGTCGTAGTTCGCGGCTCTACGAGGCTCTCAGCGGCTTTCAGCTACGTCCGGTATGAGTGATTCGCCCGACTCGCTCAGCCTTGGTGCGGGGGAACACCAGCCCACTCCCCTGCGCCCGACTCAGACGTCGTCTCGGCCACGAAGTCGCCGACATCGATCAGCCCGGGTTCGTCGTCGTCGACCAACTCAAGCTCCTCGTCGCGGTA
>DATGDX010000501.1:0-10001 GCA_035310665.1 Mycobacteriales bacterium
TCGGGGAACGCGGCGAGCACGCGGGCCACGTCGACGTGCGCCAGCCCGAACGACCGGATGCCGGGGGTGTCGATCACCCAGCCGCCGCCGGGCAGCGCGAGCGCCACCGCGGACGACGACACGTGCCGGCCGCGCCCCGTCACCGCGTTGACCTCGGCGGTCACCCGGTCGGCACCCGGCACGAGCGCGTTGACGAGCGTGGACTTGCCGACCCCGGAGTGGCCGACGAGCACGGTGCTGCGGCCCGTCAGCCGGCCCGCGAGCAGCCCCACCCCGCGCCCGCCGTCGCCGCGTCCGCAGACGACGGACGGCACGCCGATCGCGGCGTACGCCTCGACGAGCGCGCCGGGATCCGCGAGGTCCGCCTTGGTGACCACGAGCAGCGGGTCGAGCCCGGCGTCGTACGCCGCGACGAGGCAGCGGTCGACCAGCCGGCGGCGCGGTTCGGGGTCGGCGACGGCGACGACGACCGCCAGCTGGTCGGCGTTCGCGACGACGACCCGTTCCACCGGGTCGGCGTCGTCCGCGGTCCGGCGCAGGGTGGAGCGGCGCGGCTCGACCGCGACGAGGCGGGCCAGCGCGTCCGGCTCCCCGGACAGGTCCCCGACGAGCCGGACCCGGTCGCCGACCACCACCGCGCGCCGCCCGAGCTCGCGGGCGCGCATCGCGGTGACCGCGCGCCCGTCGACCAGGCAGGCGTAGCGCCCCCGGTCGACCGCGACGACGAACCCTTGGCGCGCCGCCGCGTGCCGCGGGCGGACCTTGGTCCGCGGCCGCGACCCCCGCCCGGGCCGCACCCGGACGTCGTCCTCGTCGAGCCCCCCGGCTCGCCCGATCACCTGAGCATCCGCCGCCAGAGCTCGACGAACCCGGGCAGCGTCTTGCCGGTCGTCGCGACGTTCTCGACGAGCACCCCGGGGACGACGAGACCGAGCACCGCGGCCGCGGTGGCGAGGCGATGGTCGTCGTACGTCGCGAAGACGCCGCCGTGCAGCGGCGCCGGCCGGACCTCCAGACCGTCGGCGGTGACCCGCACGTCCCCGCCGAGTTTGCCGATCTCCGTCGCGAGCGCGGCCAGCCGGTCGGTCTCGTGCAGCCGCAGGTGCCCGATCCCGCGCAGCCGCGAGGGGGAGCTGGCCAGCGCCGCGACCGCGGTCAGCACCGGCGCGAGCTCGCCGGCGTCGCGCAGGTCCACGTCGATGCCCCGGATCTCCCCACGCCCGGTCACCTGCAGCCCGACGTCGGTGAGCACCGCGCGCCCGCCCATCACCTCGAGCAGGGTCGGGAGCAGCGCGCCCGGCTGGGTGGTCCGCGGGGGCCAGCCGGCGACCACCACCCGCCCCCCGGTGACCAGGGCCGCGGCGAGGAACGGGGCGGCGTTGGACAGGTCCGGTTCGACCGTCAGGTCGAGCGGGGCGATCGGCCCCGGGTCCACCCGCCACCGGTCGGGCCGCGCGTCGTCCACCGCCACACCCCGGGCGCGCAGCATCGCCACGGTCATCGCCACGTGCGGTGCGCTCGGCAGCGGCGCCCCCTCGTGGGTGACGTCCACCCCCCGGTCGTAGCGGGGACCGGACAGCAGCAGCCCGCTGACGATCTGGCTGGACATGGAGGCGTCGACCGTGACGGCGCCGCCGCGCACCCGACCGCGCCCGCGGATGGTGACCGGGAGGGTCGCACCGTCGTCGATGGCGACGCCGAGGGCCGACAGCGCGCGCAGCAGCGGGCCGAGCGGGCGCGCGCGCGCACGTGCGTCGCCGTGGAAGCCCACTGGCCCGGCGCACAGGGCGGCGACCGGCGGGAGGAACCGCATGACCGTGCCCGCGTTGCCGACGTTGACCGTCGCGTCGGGCTGCACGGGCAGTGGGCCGGGCGCTCCGTCGACCACCCAGTCGTCGCCGTGTTCGCGCACGCGGATCCCCAGCACTCGCAACCCGCCGGCCATCAGCAACGTGTCGCGGCTGCGCAGCGGCTGGCTGATGCGGCTGGGGCCGTCGGCGAGCGCGGCGAGCACGAGTGCGCGGTTCGTCACCGACTTCGAGCCGGGCAGCGCGACGACCGCGTCCACGGGGGACGCCGCGACCGGCGCGGGCCAGGAGTCGGGCAGCACCCGGCCAAGGATGCCATCGCGCTGAATCCGCGGCGATATATGCGGGGCGCTGCGCCCCGTGGCCATCAGTCTGCGGGCCCTGCCCCCACGACCCGGGTCGCGGTGACGGTAGAGCGCGGTCCGCGCGGGGTACGCGTCGCTGGCACCGATTTCGGCGCGCCTCTTGCCGAGGCTTGGCCAAGGGACTGAGAATAGCAGTACGCAGCGTTCCAGCTACGATCGGTAGTTGGGGCGTCGCGTCGTCCTCGAGGGGGAACCGCCCGTGGATCCCAGCCGTGCGCGCGAGCTTCTGACCGAGCTGCTCGCGGAGATCGACCGGTCCGCCCGGACCCTCAACGAGGAACATGCCCAGGACCCCGGCGAGCTCAGCTCGTTCGACCAGCACCCGGCGGACACCGCCACGAACATCTCGGATACCGACCGCTCCGACGCCGCCGTCGCGGTGCTCGCCGGTCAGCGGGATCAGGTCGTGGCGGCCTTGCAGCGGCTGGACGCGGGGACCTACGGCACGTGCGTCGACTGTGGGCAGCCGTTGCCAGACGAGCGGCTGCAAGCACGTCCAGAGGCGGCGCGCTGCGTGTCCTGCCAGGCGAAGTCGGAGGGAAGAATATGGCCCGCGCGCTCATCCTGACCCATGAGCAAGTGCGCGAAGTGCGTCGTGATCCGCGTTTCCGGGCCGCCGTCGCGGGTCGGCTGGCGTCGACGGAGTGGCGGGCGGCCGGGCGCTGCGTGACCCACGATCCGGAAGTGTTCTTCCCCAGCTCCGCCGACGACCCGCGGCCGGCGATCGCGATCTGCCAGAACTGCCCGGTGAGCGGTCCCTGCCTCGCGGCGGCGCTCGACATCGGCGATTGCGACGGCGTGTGGGGAGCGACGACGGCCGAGGAACGGCGGGCGATGCGCCAGGTGTGGGTGCAGACGGTGCCGGCGGGGGCCTGAGCGAGACCCGCGTCGTCCCCACCCCCTTCGGGGACGCCCGCGTCCAGCTCACCCCCGCCCCCGGCACGCCGCGCGCCCTGTTCGTGCTCGGCCACGCCGCGGGCGGCGGCATCGAGGCGCCCGACCTCGCCGCGGTGCGCGCGGCCGGCCCCGCCCGCGGGGTGGCGGTCGCGCTCGCGGAACAGCCCTACCGGGTCGCGGGCCGGCGCGCTCCCGCGCCGGCCCGCCAGCTCGACGTCGCCTTCGGCGCGGTCGTCGCGGCGCTGCGCGCGGACCCGGCGTACGCCGCCGTGCCCCTGGTCACCGGCGGGCGGAGCAGCGGCGCCCGCGTCGCGTGCCGGACCGCCGCGGCGACCGACGCCGTGGCGGTCGTCGCCCTCGCGTTCCCGTTGCACCCACCCGGGAGGCGCTCGGCGGTGCGGCCGCGGCCGGACCGGGAGCCGCCCGACCGGGTCGGCGAACTGACCGCGGTCCCGGTCCCGGTGCTCGTGGTGGCCGGTGACCGTGACCCGTTCGGGCGCCCCGAGGAGTTCCCGCCCGGCACCCGCGTGCACGTCGTCCGCGGCGCCGACCATGCCCTGCGCGTGGGCACCGACCGGCTCGCCGAGGTCGTCGTCGAGTGGACCCTGGCTCAGGCGGCGCCGACGTAGAGCTTCGCGGCGAGGCGGGCCGGCAGGACGACGTGTCCGTCCCCGCAGGACACGCGCCAGCCGTCCTCGGCGGGCCCGACGACGGTGACCACGGCGCCGGGCAGCAGGCCCGCGCGCTCCAGCAGCAGCATGAGGTCCGGCTGCGCCTCGATCTCCTCGTCGACCCGCCGCACGACCGCGGACTCCCCGGGCGAAACGTGGGCGACCGGCTGCAACGGCCCCACGTCGACCGCGTTGGCGCTGCCCGGGATCGGATTCCCGTGCGGGCAGGTCGCGGGATCACCCAGGAGCGCGACGAGGTGGCGCTCCAGGTTCTCGCTGATCGCGTGCTCGAGCCGGCCCGCCTCCTCGTGCACCTGGTGCCACGGCACGTGGAGCACCTCGACGAGCAGGCGCTCGGCCAGCCGGTGCCGGCGCATGATCGCCATCCCGTAGTGTCGGCCCCGCTCGGTGAGGCGCATCACGCGGCCCTCGTCGAGCACGAGATAGCCCTCCCGTTCCAGCCGTCGCACGGTCTCGGACACGGCCGGGGCCGACACGCCGAGCCGCTCGACGATCCGGGCCCGAAGCGGCGGGATTCCCGACTCCTCGAGCTCGAGGATCGTCTCCAGGTACTCCTCCACGGCGGGGTGGTGGCCGGCGGCGGGCATGCAGCAATGGTAAGCGCGGGACCACACGGAATCGCGGGATCACAGCGGGACCAGCGCACCGGTGAGCGCGGGGATGCGTGCGGATCAGCGCGGGAGACAACGCGGGAATCGTCACCCGCCGTCCCCGCGTTGTCCTGCCCAGAACGTCGTACCCGTTTCTCACCCCCCGAAAGGGGAGCCGCGTGCCGAGCGAGACCCGCTGTTGCCGCCCGCCGCTCGCCCTCCGGGTCTCGCGCCCGCCCCGCGGTCCCGACCGTGGCTCGCGCCGACCGCTATCCTCCGCGGGAAGCCGGGCCTCGCGCGCGAGGCCCGTGCAGGCGGGGGAGGTGAGGACGGTCGAGGAGACGGTCGAGCAGCGCAGCGCCCGGTTCGAGCGGCAGGCGCTGCCGTTCCTCGACCAGCTGTACTCCGCGGCGCTGCGGCTCACCCGTAACCCGGCCGACGCCGAGGACCTGGTGCAGGAGACCTTCGTCAAGGCCTTCGCCGCGTTCCACCAGTACCAGGAGGGCACCAACCTCAAGGCGTGGCTGTACCGCATCCTCACCAACACGTTCATCAACTCTTATCGCAAGCGGCAGCGAGAGCCGCTGCAGGAGGCGACCGACGAGGTCGAGGATTGGCAGCTCGCGCGCGCCGAGTCGCACACGTCGGCGGGGCTGCGCTCCGCGGAGACCGAGGCGCTCGACCACCTGCCGGACAGCGACGTGAAAGACGCGCTGCAGACGTTGCCGGAGGAGTTCCGCATCGCGGTCTACCTCGCCGACGTGGAGGGGTTCTCCTACAAGGAGATCGCCGAGATCATGGGCACACCGATCGGGACCGTCATGTCGCGGCTGCACCGCGGGCGGCGCGCGTTGCGCACGGCGCTGGAGCAGTACGCCGACGACCGCGGCCTGCTGCCGCGCGGCGACGGGGACCCGAGCCCGGCGGCGGCGCGGGAGGCGGACGCATGAGTTGCGGCAACCCGCACGAGATCGACTGTGCCAAGGTCCTCGCGCACGTCTACCTCTACCTCGACGGCGAGATCGCCGGGGTGTACGGCGAGCAGATCCGCCGCCACCTCGACGAGTGCGCCCCCTGCCTGCGCGCCTATGGGCTGGAGCAGCTGGTCAAGGCGATCGTCGCCCGCTCCTGCGGGTGCGAGGTCGCACCCGCCGAGCTGCGGAGCAAGGTCCTGACGCGGCTCGCGCAGGTGCGTCTGGAGATCGACCAACTGGAGTTCCGGGTCGACTAGGCCCTCGAGGAGGCAGCGACGAGAGGGCGGTCGAGAGGGCCGGCGAGAGGTCGGGTGCTTCGCCGTCGATCGCGCGTGGGGACCCGGGCCGCCTACCCTGAATGCTCGCCGACCATGAAGGCTCCCCGACCCTGAAGGCTTCGAGGTGGAGGTCGCTCGGATGCGCGTGCTCGTCACCGGAGCCGCCGGGTTCATCGGCTCCAATCTCGTCGACCGGCTGCTCGCCGACGGTCACGACGTCGTTGCGGTGGACGACCTGTCGCGCGGGACCCTCGCGAACCTCGCGCAGGCGCGGTCCATGGACGAGAGCCGGTTCTCGTTCACCCGGGCGGACGTCACCGACCCGCACACCGTCGACCTCGTCGCGGCCGCCCGGCCTGAGGTCGTCTGCCACCTCGCCGCGCAGATCGAGGTGCGGGTCAGCGTCAGCGACCCTGCCCTCGACGCCCGGCTCAACATCATCGGGACGATCAACGTCCTCGAGGGCGCCCGCCGGGCACTGTCCCGCAAGGTGGTGTTCACCTCGTCGGGGGGGTCGATCTACGGGGAGCCGGAGCGGCTGCCGGTGAGCGAGCAGGCGCCGCTCGACCCCCACTCGCCGTACGCCGCGTCGAAGGTCGCCGGCGAGGTCTACCTCGGCGTCTACCGCCACCTCTACGGGCTGCAGACGACCAGCCTCGCGTTGGGCAACGTCTACGGCCCGCGGCAGGACCCGTACGGCGAGGCCGGTGTCGTCGCGATCTTCTCGTCCGCGCTGCTCGGCGGGCGGCAGGGGACGATCTTCGGCGACGGGAGCGCGACCCGGGACTACGTCTACGTCGACGACGTCGTCGCGGCGTTCGCGGCCGCGCTCGGCGAACGGGGCAACGGGCAGCGGTTCAACATCGGCACCGGCGTGGCCACCAGCGTCCGCGACCTCCACTCGATGATCGCGAATACGGTCGGCGCGCCGGACGAGCCGGAGTACGCCGCCCCGCGCCTCGGGGAGCTGCAGGCGATCGTGCTCGACCCGAGCGGCGCGCGGCAGGGTCTCGGCTGGGTGCCGGCGGCGGATCTCGCCGGGGGCGTCGCCGCGACCGTGGACTGGATCCGCTCCGCGGCAACTCCCCCCGCCCCGGCCGCTCCGCCGCGCTGACGGTCCGGAGGGGCGTCCCGAGACAGGCGTCCCGGGCCGGTCACCGCGGAGGGGTCAGGCGTTCGGCCGCTTGCCGTGGTTGGCCTTGCGCTTGGCGCGGGCGCGCCGCTTGCGGGACTTCTTCGCCACCGGGGCCTCCTGCGCACTCGGGTCGGGCACGGTTGGGGGCATCCTCGCACGTGCTCCGCTGCGTCGGGTCGCGGTGCCTGCCGCGGCCCGACGCGGCGGCGCCGGGCCGGCCGGGCCGGCCGAGCAGCATCCCCTCCACGACGAGCAGCCCGAGTCCCGCGGTCAGCAGCAGATCACCGGGGCTCGCCACGTGCGACCGCCACGGCAACGGAACCGGGATCACGTCGGCCACCACGGGCACCCGGGTGTGCCCGTCGGCGATCTCGTGCAGGGGGTCGCGGACGACCGAGACGAGCAGCGCGTCGTCCCGGGCCGCGAGGTGCTCGAGCGCCCGCGCCGACACCGGCATCACCCCGCCGTTGGCCGCGACGACGAGCGCGTTGAGCGCCAGCCCCACCCCGGCGAGCGGCGCACCGGGCAGCCGCGCGTTCGCGGCGACGACCAGGCCGGTGACCACGAAGGCGGCGAGCAGCAGCCCGCGGGCGGGAAGGACCGCCGCGCGCGACCCCTCCGCGGCGGTCGCCGCCAGGACCTGCGCGCCGGCCTGAAGGGCGACGGCCGCGGCGAGCAGGCGACCGCCGCGCAGCGGCAGCCGCCCGAGCGCGCGCACCCGCCCGCCCGCGAGCCGTCCGGCCACGAGCGCGACGGTCAGCACGACGAGCGCGAACGCCACCCGGTTAGTCTGCGCGATCGACGGCTGGACGGACGCGAGGAGGCGGGCGGGTGTTCGAGTCGCTGCTGGTGGCGAACCGGGGAGAGATCGCCGCACGGGTGATCCGCACCGCCCAGCGGTTGGGGATCAAGGCGGTCGCGGTGCACTCGGACGCCGACGCGGACCTGCCGTTCGTGCGGGCGGCCGACGAGGCCGTGCTCCTCGGCGCGGCCGCCCCGGCGGAGTCCTACCTCGCCGTGGACAAGGTCCTCGAGGCGGCCCGGCGGACCGGCGCGCAGGCGGTGCACCCCGGCTACGGGTTCCTGGCCGAGAACCCCGGGTTCGCCCGTGCAGTGATCGACGCCGGGCTGGTGTGGGTGGGGCCGGCGCCGGAGGCGATCGCGGCGATGGGCGACAAGATCAACGCCCGGGCACTGGTGGCCCGGGCCAGCGTTCCCGTCGCGGCGGGCACCGACGCGCCGGTGCCCGACGTCGACGCGGCGGTCGCCGCGGCGAAGGAGATCGGCTACCCGGTCATGGTCAAGGCCGCGGGAGGCGGCGGCGGGATCGGCATGTCCGTGGCGGGCGACGAGCCGGAGCTGCGGGCGGCGTACGACACCGCACGCACCCGCGCGGAGCGGTTCTTCGGCAACCCGGACATCTTCCTCGAGCGGTTCGTCCCGCACGCCCGCCACGTCGAGGTGCAGATCCTCGGGCTCGCCGACGGGCGGGTCGTCGCGCTGGGAGAGCGCGACTGCTCCGTGCAGCGGCGGCACCAGAAGGTCGCGGAGGAGACCCCCTCGCCCGGCGTCTCCGCGGACCTGCGGGCGCGGATGCTCGCCGCGGCCGTGCGTGCGGGGGAGGCGGTCGGCTACCGCAACGCGGGCACGGTCGAGTGTCTCCTCGACGTCGACCGCGGCGAGTTCATGTTCCTGGAGATGAACACCCGGCTCCAGGTCGAGCACCCGATCACCGAGCTCGTCACCGGGGTCGACCTCGTCGAGCAGCAGCTGCGGATCGCGGCCGGCCTGCCCCCGTCGTTCGACCCCGACGCCGTGGTCCCGCGCGGGCACGCGGTCGAGCTGCGGGTGTACGCCGAGGACCCGAAGCGGTTCCTGCCGTCGCCCGGCGCGATCGTGGCCTGGCAGGAGCCGATCGGGGAGGGGGTGCGGGTGGACGCGGGGTACGTCGCGGGAACCGCGGTCACCCCGTTCTACGACCCGCTGCTCGCCAAGCTGTGCACCTGGGGACCGGACCGGGACGCCGCGCTCGACCGGGCCCGCGCCGCGGTCTCGTCGTTCCGCGTCGAGGGGCCGAAGACGAACCTCCCCTTCTTCGCAGAGCTGCTCGACAACGAGGAGTTCGTGTCCGGGGACTACGACACCGGCCTCGTCGAGCGGATGCGCGGTGGGCGGCGCTGAGCATCGGGCTGGAACCGAGCATGGTTGGATACGGCCGGGGTCGCTATCCGCGAGGCGATCCGGGAGGACAGCTGTGGCCGAGGAAGTCCGCGCCGAGATGGCGGCCAACGTGTGGAAGGTCGTCGTCAACCAGGGGGACGCCGTCGCGGACGGCGACACCCTGGTCATTCTCGAGTCGATGAAGATGGAGATCCCGGTCGTCGCGGAGTCCTCGGGAAGCGTCCGGGAGCTGCACGTGGCCGAGGGCGACCTGGTGCAGGAGGGCGACATCATCGCCGTGATCGACTGACCGTCGGGTCACGCGGGTGCGGACGGCGGCGGAGGTCAAGCCGGGAACGGTCCGGCCGATGGAGGGGGCGTGACGACCCCAACCACGATCGAGCCGCTGCTGCGCGCGCTCGTCGAGTGCGGCGGCTCGGACCTGCACTGCAAAGTCGGCTCCCCGCCGCGGGTGCGCATCGACGGGCGGCTGCGCCGGCTGCAGACCCGCGAGCTCGAGCCCGCGGACACCGAACGCCTGGTCACGGAGGTGCTGCGCGCCGACCTCGTCGAGGAGTTCGAGCGCACGAACGAGGCCGAGTTCGGCTACTCGCTGCCCGGTGTCGGGCGGTTTCGGGTCAACGCGTTCCGCGCGCGCGGCGCGTGTGGGCTCGTGTTCCGCCGGGTCAGCGTGGGCGCGATCCCGCTCGAGGACCTCGGGGTGCCGCCCGTCATCGCCACCCTGGCCCTGGAGCCGCGCGGCCTGGTGCTCGTCACCGGCCCGACCGGGTCGGGCAAGACCACGACCCTCGCCGGCATGATCGACTGCATCAACAGCAGCCGCGAGGGTCCACGTGATCACCATCGAGGACCCGATCGAGGTGCTGCACTTCGACAAGCTGGGCATGGTCAACCAGCGGGAGGTCCGGGTCGACACCGAGGACTTCTCCTCGGCGCTGCGCGCGGCGATGCGCCAGGACCCCGACGTCATCCTCGTCGGGGAGATGCGCGACGCGGAGACCGTGAAGGCCGCGCTCGCCGCCGCGGAGACGGGTCACTTCGTGCTGTCGACGCTGCACACGACCGACGCGAAGGAGACCGT
>DATGDX010000502.1:0-7532 GCA_035310665.1 Mycobacteriales bacterium
GCGCAGAAGGCGGCGATCGTGCGCGCCGTCCGGGAGCACGTGTGGCCGCTCGTGGAACGCGGCGAGGTTCACCCGGTCGTCGACCGGGTGCTGCCGCTGCGCGAGGCGGCCGAGGCGCACCGGCTGGTCGAGGCGAGCGGGCACGTCGGCAAGGTGCTGCTGACCGTGTGAGCACCGCGTGAGCGCGGCGTGCCCTCGTGCGCGACACTGGATCCATGAGCGAGCAGGACCACCCGCGCGTCGTCGTGCTGAACACGGGCGGAGCCGCCCCCGAGGGCTCGCAGCGTGCCGGCGAAGACGACGGGAAGCAGGTCTCGATCTCCGACCTGGTCGAGCAGCCGGCAAAGGTCATGCGGATCGGCACGATGATCAAGCAGCTGCTCGACGAGGTGCGCGCGGCGCCGCTCGACGAGGCGAGCCGTGCCCGGCTCCGTGAGATCCACGCCAGCTCGATCCGCGAACTCGGCGACGGGCTCGCCCCCGAGTTGCGCGAGGAGCTCGACCGGATCACCCTGCCGTTCGGCGAGGATTCCGTGCCGAGCGAGGCGGAGCTGCGGATCGCCCAGGCCCAGCTCGTCGGCTGGCTGGAGGGCCTGTTCCACGGGATCCAGACCGCGCTGTTCGCTCAGCAGATGGCGGCCCGCGCGCAACTCGAGGAGATGCGGCGCAGGGCGTTGCCCGGCGGGCACCCGCCGGCGCCGGGCGGCGAGGGGCTGGGGCGGGGCTCCGGACCGTACCTGTGAACCAGTCGCCCTGAGCCGTTCGTCCCCCGCCGGGCAGCGCGTCTGCCCCAACTTTGCGCTAACTTTGCGCCGTCGCCCTTCAATCCGTCCGCCGGCCAACCGAAGCCTGCGGTATGACAGCTCACCGCCCGGCCCCCCTCCACCCCGTCGCGCCGGTGCGGAGGGCTCGCGGGACCCGTCCGCTCTCTGCCGGGCTGTGCGGTCACCGCGGCCAGCGACTCGTCTACGCGGTGGCGCGGGCGATGGCGACCGCGCGGGCGGAGCACGTTCCGTTGGCGCTGGCGCTGTTCGAGGGCAGCAGGGTCGCAGGCAGCGGGGCCGATCTTCCCGCGCTGCTCCGCGACGCCGCCCCGGAAGGCTGCTCGGTGCACTCGCTCGGGGACGGGCGAGCCGCGCTGCTCATGCCCGGTGTCGGCGTCGACGTCGCGGTGCCGACGTGCGAGGGGCTTCGCCGGCAGATCGCCGAGCGTCTCGGGTCCGACGGGGAGGACCTCGCGGTCGGCATCGCCGGCCTCGGCAGCGAGATCGTCGCGCCGACCCAGTTCGTCACGTGGGCGGCCGCCGCGGTCGTCACCGCGCGTCGCAACGCCGGTGGTACGGCGGCCCGCCTCGCGTCCGTCGCCCTGGCCTAGACCGCGGAGCCCGGCCACCACCGTTCCAGCGCGCGCGCGACGCCGTCCTCGTCGTTGCTCTTGGTCACCTCGTCCGCGGCCGCGACCACGTCCGGGTGCGCGTTCGCGACCGCGACGGAGCGTCCGGCCCACGCCAGCATCGGCAGGTCGTTGGGCATGTCGCCGAAGGCCACCACGTCGGTGGCGCCGTACCCGTGCTCCGCCACGAGCAGCTCCAGCGTCGACGCCTTCGACACCCCTGCCGCGCTGATCTCGAGCAGCCCCTCGCGGCTCGAGTGCGTCAGCTCGGCGAGCTCGCCGGCGACCTCGCGGGCGCGGGCGAGCAGCGTGTCCGCGTCGAACTCCTCGTGGCGGACGAGCAGCTTCGCGACCGGCGAGTGCACGAGCTCGTCGACGGCGCCGACGAGCGCCTCGCGGCCGATCGGCCAGCGCGGGCGGTACGCCGGCTCGTGCCCGAAGTGGGCCCCGTGCTCGACGGCGAACACGACACCCGGCAGCGCGTCCCGCAGCGCCTGCACCACCGCGAGCGCCGCCGCCGGCTCCAGCGGATGCTCCTCGACCACCCGCTCGGTGGCGAGGTCGAAGACGAGCGCGCCGTTCGCGCACACCGCCAGGCCCCGGTGCCCGGTCTGCTCCGCGATCTGGTCCATCCACCGCGGCGGGCGCCCGGTGACGAAGACGACGAGGTCCCCGTTCTCCTGCACCCGCGCCAGCACGTCTCGGGTGCGGTCGGACACGCTGCCGTCGGAGCGGACCAGCGTGCCGTCCAGGTCGGTCGCCACGACCCGCGGGCGCGCGGACGGCGCGGCGCCCGGGACGAGACGGCCCTTGCCTCGGCCGGGCATGCCTACCCCGGCCGCCGGACGGGCTCGAGCACGTCGCCGCCGGCGAGGAACGGAGCGAGGAACGGGCGCAGCGCCTCGGGAACGCGCACAGAGCCGTCGGCTCGCTGGCGGTTTTCGAGGAGGGCGACGACCGTGCGCGGGATCGCGACCAGTGTCCCGTTGAGGGTGGCCAGCGGGCGGGTGCCGTCCGCGCCGCGGGTGCGCACGCCGAGCCGGCGGGCCTGGAAGTCGCTGCAGTTGGACGTGGACGTCACCTCGCGGTAGCGCCCCTGGGTGGGCACCCACGCCTCGCAGTCGAACTTGCGCGCCGCGGACAGGCCGAGGTCGCCGGCGGCGACGTCCACGACCCGGAACGGCACCTCGAGCCGGGTCAGGAACTCCTTCTCCTGCGCGAGCAGGCGCCGGTGCTCGTCGTACGCCGCCTCCGGCGCGCAGAACACGAACATCTCCACCTTGTCGAACTGGTGCACGCGGATGATCCCCCGCGTGTCCTTGCCGTAGGAGCCGGCCTCGCGCCGGAAGCAGGACGACAGGCCGAGGTAGCGGCGCGGCAGCGAGTCGGCGGGCAGGGTCTCGTCCATGTGGTAGGCCGCGAGCGGGACCTCGGAGGTCCCGACGAGGTAGAGGTCGTCGTCGGGGAGCCGGTAGACGTCGGCGGCCGCCTGGCCGAGGAACCCGGTGCCCTCCATCGCCTCCGGCCGCACGAGCACCGGGGGGATCACCGGGGTGAACCCGGCGGCGGTCGCCTGCGCCACGGCCAGGTTGACCAGGGCCAGCTCCAGCAGCGCGCCGACCCCGGTGAGGTAGTAGAAGCGGGCGCCGGACACCTTCGCCGCGCGCTCCACGTCCAGCGCGCCGAGCAGCTCGCCGAGCGCGAGGTGGTCGCGGGGGAGGAAGTCGAACGCCGGCGGCGGGCCGACCTCCTCGAGCACGACGGCGTCGTCCTCGCCGCCGGGGGGCGTGCCGTCCTCGACGAGGTTGGGCAGCGCCAGCCAGGCCTCGCGCAACGCCCCGTCGGCGGCGGCGCGCGCCGCGTCGGCGTCCTTCACCTGCTGCGCCAGCACCGCGGTGCGCCCGAGCAGCGCGTCCTTCTCCTCGCCCCGCGCCTGCGCCACCGCGCGCCCGAGCGTCTTCTGCTCCGCGCGCAGCGACTCGAAGCGGGCGACCGCGGCCCGCCGCTCGTCGTCCGCGCGGAGCACCCGATCGACGAGGCCCTCGTCGTCGCCCCGCGCCCGCTGCGACCCGCGCACCCGGTCGGGATCCTCGCGCAGCAGCCGCAGGTCGATCACAACTTCCCAGCGTACCGTCCGCCCGCGCCGGCCCCCGCTGCCACGATCTTGGCCGACACTCGGGCGTTGCCGGCGCGGTTCGGATCGGCAAGCTGGCGTCAAGATCGGCCGAGGGCTAGGGTGCGGGATGCGCAGCTCGCTGTTCGGGGAGAACGTCGAGACCACCGCCGCGCAGCCGATGACGCTGCAGAACCCGCGGATGCTCAAAGTACGCCTCGACAACGCGCTGACGGACGTCTACGCGCGACAGGGCACGATGGTCGCCTACCAGGGGGAGGTGGACTTCCAGTTCCAGGGCGGCGGCATGGGGCGGTTCCTGAAGAAGATGGTCACTGGCGAGGGCCTGCCGCTGATGAAGTGCACCGGCCGCGGCGACGTGTTCCTGGCGCAGGACGCGCAGGAGATCCACCTCGTGGACCTGGACGGCGACTCGATCACGGTGAACGGGCGGAACGTGCTGGCGTTCGAGCCGGGGCTCGACTGGGACATCCGCCGCGTGGAGGGCGTGTCGATGCTCGCCGGCGGGCTGTTCAACACCGTGTTCAGCGGGCGGGGGCGGCTGGCGATCGCGGCGCACGGAACCCCCGTCGTGCTCTCGGTCGACGCGCCGACCTACGCCGACCTGCAGTCCGCGATCGCCTGGTCCTCGTCGCTGCAGACGTCGGTGCGGCGGACGGCCAGGCTGGGCTCCCTCGTCGGACGCGGCAGCGGCGAGGCGTTCCAGCTCTCCTTCACCGGCTATGGCGTGGTCGTCGTCCAGGCAAGCGAGGGGCCCGCGGTGCGGGCGCAGGACTCCGGTGTCGGCTTCGGCGGATAGCCGGGTGCGGCGCGTGGCGGCATAGGGTCGCGGGTCATGGACCGCGGTGCGGTGCGCGAGCTGCTCGACGCGGTCGCGGCCGGCGCGGTCGACCCGGACGAGGCGGCGCGCCGGCTGGCCGACGGGCCGCTCGGCGACGGCGGCGGGTTCCGGGACCTCGGCTTCGCGCGGCTCGACACGCACCGCGCGCTGCGGACCGGCGACCCGGAGGTCGTGTACGCCGCGGGCAAGACGGCGGAGCAGACCGTCGCGCTGCTCGCCGCGCTGCGCGGCGCCCACCCGCAGCGCCCGGCGCTGGCGACCCGCGTCCCCGACGGGGCCGTCGACGCGATCCGGGTCGCGTTCCCCGACGCCGCGTTCGACCCCGTCGCGCGGGCGGCGGCGGTCGGCTCGCTGCCCGAGCCGCGCGGCCGGGTGTGCGTGGCGTGCGCGGGCACCTCCGACGTGCCGGTCGCCGCGGAGGCGGCGTTCGTCGCCCGCGCGTTCGGTGCCGACGTGGAGCGCGTGCACGACGTGGGGGTCGCCGGCCTGCACCGCCTACTCGCCGTCCGGGGGGTGCTCGAGGCGGCCGACGTCGTCGTGGTGGTCGCCGGGATGGACGGGGCGCTGCCCAGCGCGGTGGGCGGGCTGGTGGGGACGCCGGTGGTGGCGGTGCCGACCAGCGTGGGGTACGGCGCGAGCTTCGGCGGGCTGGCCGCCCTGCTCGGCATGCTCACCTCGTGCGCGCCGGGCGTGGTCGTGTGCAACATTGACAACGGGTTCGGGGCCGGCGTGTTCGCGGCCCGAGTGGCCCGGCGGGCCGACCGCGGACCCGGGCGGGCGGCGGGGTGAGCCGGGTCGGTTGGCTGCACTGCCTGGCGGGGGCGAGCGGCGACATGGTGCTCGGCGCGCTTGTCGACGCCGGCGCTCCGCTCGAGATCGTGCAGGCGGCCGTCGACGCGGTCGACGTCGAACCGGTGCTGGTGTCGCGGGGGACCGTGACGCGGGCCGGCGTCGCCGCGACCAAGATAGAAGTGAGCGTGCCACGCACCCGCGTCGTTCGGACGTGGGCGAACGTCCGGGACGTGCTGGAGCGGGCCGCGCTGGACGACGCCGTCCGCGCGCTCGCCCTCGACGTGTTCGCCCGGCTGGCACACGCCGAGGCGCGCGCGCACCGCACCGAGCCCGAGCAGGTCCACTTCCACGAGGTCGGGGCGCTGGACGCGCTCGCCGACGTGGTGGGCTCGGCGGCCGCGCTGCACGCGCTGCGCCTCGACCGGCTGGTCGCCTCCCCGGTCGTGCTCGGCTTCGGGATGGCCCGCGGCGAGCACGGCCTGCTCCCCGTGCCCGGGCCGGCGGTGCTCGCGCTGCTCGGCGACGTCGACGCGCCGGTGTACTCCGGTGACGTCGCGGCCGAGCTGTGCACCCCCACCGGCGCCGCGCTGCTCGCGGCCACCGTGCGCGCCTGGGGCGGGCTGCCGCCGATGCGGGTCAAATCGGTCGGCACCGGAGCCGGGGAGCGCGATTTCGACCAGCTGCCGAACGTGCTGCGCCTCGTCGTCGGGGAGGCTGCCACAGCGGTCGCGCCGGCCCCCGAGGAGGAATTGCTCATCGAGTGCAACGTGGACGACCTCGACCCCCGGGTGTGGCCCGCCGTGCTCAGCTCCCTGCTGGACGCCGGCGCCGCGGACGCCTGGCTCACCCCGATCCTGATGAAGAAGGGGCGTCCCGCGCACACCCTGTCGATCCTGGTCGCCCCCCCGGCGGCCGAGGCGGTGCGCGGGGTGGTGTTCCGGGAGACGTCCGCGATCGGGCTGCGCGAGGTGCCGGTCGCGAAGCGCGCGCTGGCCCGCGGAACCGAGACCGTGTCGGTGGACGGCTGCCCGGTGCGGGTGAAGACCGCGCGGCTCGGCGAGGTCGTCGTCAACGTGCAACCGGAGTACGACGACGTGGCCGCCGCCGCGGTCACGCTCGACCGCCCGGTCAAGGCGGTGCTCGCGGCCGCGGTCGCCGCGGCGTACGCCGCCGGTCTCGCCCCCTGACGCTCTCGTACCAGATGGGCGAACGCGCCCGCGGCGGTCGCCGCGGGCGCGTTCAGGTGTCGCGCACGAACCCGGTGTTACCGGACGCCGGTCCCCTCGGTGTCGATGCGCTCCTTGGCGACGGTCTCGTCGACCTGCTGCTCCTCGGTGACCGTGTCCTTGCTGAGCCGCACGCGCTCCTTCGGCACGACCTTCTTCTCGACGACCGGCTCCTCCTCGTGGAGCACGATCTCGTGCTCCTCCTCCGACAGCTCCGGCCCGCCCATCGCGCGGCCGACGTTCTCGTCGGTGATGGACTCGCGCTCGACGCGGACCTCCTCGCGGGTCACCGGGACCGTCGTCTGCACCTGCTCCGTCGTGAGGTACTTCCGCAGCCGTGCCCGGCCGGCCTCCTGCTCGCGCGTGCCGACCCGCAGCTCCTCCTCGGAGCGGGTCATCGCGTCGTCGGTCGTCGGGCCGCTGGTGTCCCGGCTGGTGTCGGGGCCCTCCGCGCGGTCGCGCTCGCCGCCGCCGCGCATCGCCCCGGCGGCCCCGGACAACCCGTAGTAGCGGTAGAGCTCGTCCTCCTGGTCGGGCTCGAGGTGCCCGTCCGGGTCCATCCGGGGGGCGTCCTTCACCTGGTCCTTCGGGTACCGCACGCGGACCTCCTCACCGGACCAGTCCGCACCCTCGACGGGCACGAACGTGGTGCTGCGGCCGAAAAGCCCGGTGTGGACGGCGAAGAACGACGGCTTGCCCGTCTCGTCGTCGACGTACAGATCGTCGACCTTGCCGATCCGCTCGCCGTCGCTGCCGACGACGGTGGCGCCGCGCCAGCCCTCGTCGCTCCAGTTCACGTCCATCGAATCTCCCCGCTGTTGTGACTCTGCTGTGTAGGTGGCAACGGCCGTCTCCCCGCTTGCCGCCCGTCTCGCACCTTTCGTGGCGGGAAAGTCTTGCCCGCGCGCTGCGTTCCGCGCAGCGCGCCCCGGGGTGCGTCCGCGGCTACGCTCACCGTTCGTGAACGGGCCGCTCGGGGTGGACTCCGAGGTCGGTCGGCTGCGTACGGTGCTGCTGCACCGTCCGGGGCCCGAGCTGCAGCGGCTCACCCCGCGCAACAGCGCGGACCTGCTGTTCGACGGGATCCCGTGGGTCGGGCGAGCGCAGGCGGAGCACGACACGTTCGCGCAGGCGCTGCGGGACCAC
>DATGDX010000503.1:0-2809 GCA_035310665.1 Mycobacteriales bacterium
GCGCCGCCGATCGCCGCACAGGAGCTGCCGTCGTGAGAGGGTCGACCCGACTGGACCCGGCGCAACGCGCGGACGCCTGGCGCCGGCTCGACGGCGGGCGGTTCGACGTCCTCGTGGTCGGCGGCGGGGTGACCGGCGCCGGGGTGGCGCTGGACGCGTCGACCCGGGGGCTGTCCACGGCGCTCGTCGAGCAGCGTGATTTCGCCAGCGGCACGTCGTCGCGGTCGAGCAAGCTGTTCCACGGGGGGCTGCGCTACCTGGAGCAGCTCAACCTGGCGCTGGTGCGCGAGGCGTTGCGGGAGCGCGACCTGATGCTGACCCGCATCGCGCCGCACCTCGTCAAGCCGGTCTCGTTCCTCTTCCCGCTACGGCACCGGGTGTGGGAGCGGCCGTACGTCGGGGCGGGCCTGGTGCTGTACGACACCCTCGGCGGGTCGCGGGCCCTGCCGCGGCACCGGCACCTGACCCGGACCGGCGCGCGCGCCCTCTGCCCGGCGCTGCGCCGCGACGCTCTCGTCGGCGCCGTCCGCTACTGGGACGCGCAGACCGACGACGCGAGGCACACGCTGGCGGTGGTGCGGACGGCCGCGTGGTACGGCGCGGTGGTGCGCAACTCGACCCAGGTCGTAGGGCTGCTGCGCGAGGGCGGTCGGGTCGTGGGGGCGCGGCTGCGCGACGTGGACACCGAGGAGGAGTGCCGGGCGCGGGCGTCCGTCGTGGTGAACTGCGCCGGCGTGTGGACCGACGACGTGCAGCGGCTCACGGGGGGGCGCGGGCGGTTCAACGTGCGCGCGTCGAAGGGGATCCACCTCGTGGTCCCCCGCGACCGCATCAACTCGGAGACGGGGTTGATCCTGCGCACCGAGAAGTCGGTGCTGTTCGTCATCGCGTGGGGCGAGCACTGGGTCGTCGGCACCACCGACACCGACTGGACGCTCGACCGGGCGCACCCCGCCGCGTCCCGCTCGGACATCGACTACCTGCTCGAGCACGTCAACGGCCTGCTCGCCGTACCGCTGACCCGGGCGGATATCACCGGGGTCTACGCCGGGCTGCGCCCGCTGCTCGCCGGCGAGTCGGAGGAGACGAGCCAGCTCTCCCGCGAGCACGCGGTCGCCCGGCCGGCGCCGGGGCTGGTGTCGGTCGCCGGGGGGAAGTACACGACGTACCGCGTCATGGCGCAGGACGCCGTCGACGCCGCGGCCGCCGACGTCGGGCGCCCCGTGCCGCCGTCCGTGACCGCCGACGTCCCGTTGCTCGGCGCGGAGGGCTACGCCGCGATGTGCAACCAGCTGCCGCGGCTGGCCGACGACCGGCGCATTCCCGCCTGGCGGTTGCAGCACCTGCTGAACCGGTACGGCACGCTCGTCGACGAGGTGCTCGCACCGGCCGACGACGACCCGTCCCTGCTCGACCCGTTGCCGGGGGCGGAGACCTACCTGCGGGCCGAGATCCGGTACGGCGCCGCGCACGAGTCCGCGCTGCACCTCGACGACCTGCTGACCCGGCGGACCCGGGTCTCGATCGAGGTGCCGCACCGCGGGGTCGACTCCGCGCGCGCGGCGGCCGACCTGGTCGCCGACGTGCTCGGCTGGGACGAGGCGCGGGTGCGCTCGGAGGTGGAGTTGTACGCCGCGCGGGTCGCGGCCGAGCGCGCCTCGCAGGAGAACCCCGACGACCGGGCGGCCGACGCCGCGCGTCGGGCGGCCGCCGACGCGCGGCACGTGCTGCCGCTCGGTGCGCCGGAGGTCCTGCTGTGACACGCGTTCCCGCCGGTCACCGCCGGCGGAGCGTCTCGAGCGGCACGACGCGGGTCAGGAACGACCGGACCGCGAGGTAGTCCGCGAGCCGCTGCCGGTGCTCGTCGCAGGCCGTCCAGACCTTCTCCCGACCGGGCGCGTGCAGCCGCGGGTTGTTCCACACGATCGCCCACGTCGCGCTCGCCCGGCACCCCTTCGCCGAGCAGACCGCGGCGGGTGGCGCCTGCCCGCCCAACCCCTGCTCGCCTCCCGGCCGTCAGCGCTAGCCGGCTCGCTGGTCGGCTCGCTGCCCGGCGCGCCCGCTCACCGGCACGATCGCGTCTGCGCCGTTCCGGCCGTCGTCCCGCTCGTCGGCGTCCCCGTCGTCGTCGCGGCGGACCCACTGCGCGCACTCGGCAATCGCGCGCATGAGCAGGTCGCGGAGCGTGTCGTCGGGGTCCGGGACGCACGCCTGGGCGATCCCGGAGATCGCGTGGCCGACGATGCTCGGGGCCGCGTGCCCCCGGAAGGCCCCGAGTGAGGTGTGCAGACCGCGGGTGAACTGCCGGGCCCACTGCTCGGCGTGCGGGACCTGCGCCAACGCCGACCGGCTCGGCTCCTCGAGGCTGCCCGCCGGGCGGCCGTCCAGATCCGCCAGCACCCGCTCGCAGACGAGGACGGAGAGGGCCATCAGGCCCTGCCGCTCGGCGGCCACCAGCGGCAGGGCGGTGGTGGCGCACAGGAGCGCGATCCGGGGGTCCACGTGCGGGTCGTCGCCGGCGAGTCCGATCACGGCCGGGACGAGCTCGGCGAGCCGCGGGCGAGCGGCGTCCGAGGTGTAGTCGTTGACATTGCGGGCGAGCGCGGCGAGCAGCGGGTGCGTGCAGGCCGGATGGTCGCTCCAGCGCTCGCCGGCGAGGTAGGACGCGAACTCCATGAAGCACGCGCCCTTGCGCGGGCTGCGGTGCTTGCCGCGGGAGAGAACGGGGAGGTGGGCGGGCACCGGGGTGTCGATGCTCGGCATGGAGGCCCCCACGCGATCGGCCGGCCGGGTCGTCCCCAGTCTGCGC
>DATGDX010000504.1:0-5964 GCA_035310665.1 Mycobacteriales bacterium
GCCACCTTCATCGACTTCTGCAAACGACTGCTGCACGATTCCGACCGGCCGGTGTTCCTCGTCGTCGACGGCCACCCCACCCACCGCTCCCGCGCCGTCAAGGACTTCGTCGCGTCCACCAACGGGCGGCTGCGGCTGTAACGCGACGCCAGTTGATTCACCTCGCGCGCGGTGCAGGCGAAAATCCCGTCGGTGCCGGCCGCGGCGAGCGCGAGGGCGGGACTCGGGTACGCGTTCAGCGGATACCGCGTGGCGATCTCTGCCGCGACGGCGGGCCGCACACCGAACGCGGCCGCGATCGCGGAGCGGTACGTCCTCGCGGTCACCGGCCGTCCCACCAGGTCGTGGGACAACGCCACCATCAACCGCCACTCGTCGGCCGTTGTTCCGTTCATCAAGGGCACGCGTTGGAACTGCCCGCGCGCCAGAGCGGTCGAGATCGATCGGGTCAGCACGCGGCCGTCGATGATCGGTTCAGACTCCTGGTCCTGTGCGGCCAACAGCCGCCGTACGGGCACCGAGCGCAGGCACGTCAGCGCTTGTGTCCGGCATCCGATCCTCGCGGCGAAGCGCCGCCCCGCCGCGTTGGCGCTCCGTTGGGACTTCTGCTGGAGGGCATAGATAGGCGCCGCTCTGCACGATGGCCCGGGAGAACAACCCGGCCGCCCGCGGCGAGGCCACCTGCGCGAGGACGGACAGTCCCCCCGCGGACTTCCCGAAGATCGTAACCTTGCGCCGGTCTCCGCCGAAGTTGCCGATGTTGCGCTGCACCCAGCGCAGCGCCGCCTGCTGGTCCAGCAGCCCGTAGTTGCCGGACGACCCGCCGGCCTCCGCGGACAGCGCGGGGTGGGCGAGGAAGCCCAGCGCCCCGAGTCGGTAGTTGATCGTCACCACGACCGTGTCATCGCGGACCAGCGGGGTGGGGTCGTAGTCCCTGCTCCGTCCCGACGCGAGCCCACCCCCGTGGATCCACACCATCACCGGCAACGTCGCCTTCCGCGACCGGCCCGCCGGTGTGTACACGTTGAGGTAGAGGCAGTCCTCGGAGGTGCTGGCCGCACCGAACGGCGTGTTGGGCTGGGCGCAGTCCGGCCCGAAGGAGGTGGCGCCGAGAATTTGGGTACGGCGGGCGACCGGACGCGGTGCTCGCCGGCGCCGCGTAGGGAATCCCGCGGTACTGCTCGGTCGCGCCGACCGGCCGCCCCCGCACCGGGCCCGCGTCGGTCCTCACCACCGGGCCAGCCGCGGCTCGCCCCTCGTCGCCCGCGCGGCCGGCGGGGCCGGCGGCGGCCATGGTGGTCGCGGAGGCGGACAGCACGCCCACGGCGACGGCGAGCACGCCGGCGCGGGTGGTCGTGCGAGGACGGGAGAACAGAAGCACGGCTACCTCGATTTCCCGGCCGGTGGGCACCGTCTGTCAACTGCCGCGGCTTTGGTGACGAGTCGGCCGATTTCGCCTTTCCGTCCTGCTGGGAGTCTGAGCGCGAGTCACAGCCGCCGCTTCTCTCGGCCGCTCATTGTGCACCGATCCGGTCGGCGCCTGGCACCCGCCCTGGGAGGGAGCGGAAGCTGTCCGTCGCGCCGCGCATGGACGCCACACCCTCGTCGGCCTGATTGGACGACTGCCCGTCCGGTGTGCTTCGCTTCCGCGCATGGCACCTGGTCTGCCCCGCCTCGATCCGTTCTGGGTCGGCCGCCGCGGCAACCACTTCGACCAGTTCTGTCGCTGATTCTCCCCTCGGGTTGCGGCCTTCGCGCCGCGACGGACGTCGGCGAGCTGCTGTCACGCCTCTGACCGCCGACCGACCGCGTTCGGCTGCGCGGCGGTGTAGCAGCACTTCCGCCCCACCCCCGCAATAGCCCCCTGTCGGTTCCCTGCCTCGTCTCCCTCTGCCCTGAGGAGCACCCGTGCAGAACCTGCTCGCCTTCGTCGTCGTCGGATTCGGCGCCCAACTCGTCGACGGCGCCCTCGGCATGGCCTTCGGGGTGACCGCGTCCACCCTGCTGCTCGTCAACGGCGTCACCCCGGCGCTCGCGTCGGCATCCGTGCACCTGGCGGAGCTCGGCACGTCCCTCGCCTCCGGTGCCTCTCACTGGCGCTTCCGCAACGTCGACTGGCGGTTGGTGGCCCGACTCGGCGTTCCCGGCAGCGTGGGCGCCTTCGTCGGGGCCACCGTTCTGTCCTCGGTTTCCACGCAGGTCGCAGCGCCCTGGACCGCGTCGGTTCTCCTGCTGCTCGGGGCGTACGTTCTGGTGCGCTTCTCGTTGCGCGCCCCCGCGGTGCGGCTGACGGCGACGTCCCCGCACCGGCGGCGGTTCCTGACCCCGCTCGGGCTGACCGCGGGGTTCGTCGACGCCACGGGCGGCGGTGGGTGGGGTCCGGTGTCGACGTCCACCCTGCTGTCGGCGGGACGCGTCGCGCCTCGCCAGGTCGTCGGGTCGGTCGACACCAGCGAATTCCTTGTCGCCGCCGCCGCGAGCGTCGGTTTCGTCATCGGCCTGCGCGGACAGGGCATCTCCGCGGTCACCGTGCTCGGCATGCTCGTCGGGGGGGTGCTCGCTGCTCCGCTCGCGGCCTGGCTCGTCCGTCGCCTCCCCGTCGCGGTCCTGGGCACGGGGGTCGGCGGGATCCTCGTGCTCACCAACGCGCGCACGCTGCTCACCGTGTTCGGGGTGACCGGCGGGCGGACTGCGGTGTACGTCGCGATCGTCATCGTCTGGGCGGTGATGGTCCTCGTCGCGGTCGCGCAGACCCGTCGCGGCCGCGTTCCCCTGCTCGATGCCGCCCCGGCCTGATCCGGTGTCACCGCTTGGCGGCGGCGCGATTCGTGACGGCTTCGGGGTCCAGCGGCGAGCCGTCGGTGCAGTACTAGAGATTCAGGTGTTCGGCGATGGTGGGTGACGCCTCCGCCCCGGTGACGAGGCCGAGCTGGACGAACTGCCGGTGTTCGAGGATGTCGTTGAACCAGTCCGTCGCGACCCGCAGCGGATTCTGCGGCAGTGCGAAGAGGTGGTAGGCGCGGGTCAGCACCTTGGCGACCGGGCCGGACAGCGGTATCCCGAGCGGATCGGCGACCGCCTGCCAGCCGCCGAGGTCGACGACGAATCCCATGTTCCGATGGCGGTAGGCGCGCCGTGAGCCGTAACCGAGGGAGGCGGCAACGTTGCGCGCTACCACCTTGCCCTGACGCTGCGCGTGCTGCGCCGTCATCGGCGTCACCTGCCCCGGCTTCGTCAGGTCGGGGACCGCCGCAGCGTCGCCGACGGCGAAGACCTGCGGATGCCCGGGCACCTGGAGGTACTCGTCCACGACGACCCGGCCCCTGACCGTGGCCACGTCGAGCGAGTGCACGAGCGGGCCCGGGGTGACGCCAACCGCCCACACCAGGGTGCGGGTGGGGACCGTGGTCCCGTCCGACAGGTGCACCGCGGTGTCGGTCACCTCCTCGACGGTGGTGTTCAACCTGACATCGAGACCACGAGCGCGCAGCAGCCGCAGCGCGGGTTCGGACATGTGCCGCCCGAGCTCCGGCAGGATGCGAGGGGCCTGGTCGACCAGCAGCCAGTGCAGTTCATCAGGCCGAACCCGGGGATAGCGACGCAGCGCCGCGCGGGTGAACAGTTGTCCCTGGGCGGCGACCTCCGTGCCGGTGTAACCCGCACCCACGACGACGAACGTGCATCGGGCGGCCCGCTCCGCCGGGTCGCTGCCGGCGTTCGCGAGCTCGAGTTGGGCCAGCACGTGGTCGCGCAGGTAGAGCGCCTGGGCGAGAGTCTTGAAACCCTTCGCCCGCTCCGCGGAGCCCGGAATCGGAAGCATTCGCGTGACGCTGCCGGGCGCGAGCACGAGCCGGTCGAAACCGAGGGCACGCCGCCGCCCCTCGGGATCGAGCACCTCTACGGCGCCCGCGCCGAGGTCGGCGGCGACCGCGTGGGCGGGCACCAACGTGGCACGTGCCAGCGCCGAACTCAGCGACACCGCGATGTGCCGCGGGTCGACGATCCTGCTGCGACCTCGGGCAGGAGCGACAGGTAGAGCATGTAGTCGGTCGGTGAGACGACAACGAGTTCGGCCGCCTCGGGCGGCAGCAGCTTCTCCAGGTGCCGAAGACAGTGGAACCCGGCGAACCCCGACCCGGCCACGACGATCCTCGTACGTCCCGGGAGCCGAGCGCCGGGGTCTGTTGTGGTGCCCATCCCAACTCCTCGCCACTCGCGGCGGCAGGACCACCGTCACGGACCACGTCGACCCATGTCATCGTGAGCGATTCGGTCGGGGACGGGAACAGGCAGACCCGGGACGCGGCGGCTCACGTGACGTTTCCCCGTGCTGTCTGCGATCGACTACGTGCTCGCCGCGACAGCCTCCTGGTAGTCGCGGAGCACGCCTGGGTCGTCGATGGAGCCGTGCTGGTGCACTTGCCCCCACCTGTCCGAGTCGTAGGCGAACACCCGGGTCGTGCGAATCCGCAGACCGAGGGTGCGACCGGTGGCGTCGTCGAACTGGCCTGTCTCCCGGCGGGCGAACACGACCATGCCCGGCACCTCGAACTCGACGATGTCGCCGAAGGTGACGTGGACATGGGCGCTGGTGCGGAAGATGCGCCCGTACAGGCCGACGATCTCCCCACTCCCGCGCACCATGCCGCCGAGCGGGCCACCGCGGCCCACCTGGCTGCGGCGGGGCACCACGTCTTCGCCGGGGTCCGTCGCCTCGACGACGCCCCGGGAGTGCCCTCGGCGGAGTCGGGCGAGATCACGCCCCTGCTGCTCGATGTCACCGAGCCCGCCCAGATACGGCTTGCCGCCGACGCAGTGGCCTCTCATACCGGGAGGGCGGGTCTGTCGGGGCGGGATCACGCACCTCCCCAACCGGGCTAGAGCAGGTTACGATCCGCAAGTGATCCGACACTTTTCGAGTTCTCCCCGACATGCGAGAGCGAGGTGCGGGCGTGGAGGGTGACCCCGTCGTGACCAACCCCGACCTGTACAAGGTCGTCTTCGAGAACGATCGCGTGCGGGTCCTGGAGTACCGGGACAAACCGGGGGACAGGACGACCCCGCACGGGCATCCGGACAGCGTGATGTACACGGTGAGCAGTTTCCGCCGGCGACTGTACGCCGCGGATGGCGGGCAGCGAGACGTGGAACTTCCCGCCGGCATGATCGGCTGGCTGCCGGCGCAGTGGCATTCGGGTCACAACATCGGCGGCACCGACACGCACGTGATCTTTATCGAATTGAAGGAGGAGGCGTCGGGGTCGATCGACGCGCTGGGACCGACAAACTTCACGTCGCCGGACGGTGGGCAGAACAAGGAATAGGCGAACCGAGCGATCCGAACACGGGTCACCCGTGACGGCGGCATTCCGCCCTCGGCTACATCAGCCCAGGGGAGTACGACATCCAGCACGCCGCTGGACGCCTCACCGCCCCTGCCGCATGATGACCGTCAGCCCACCGGCACGTCCGAGGAACGGGGGCACCCCATACGCCTTGCGCGCCGACCCCGCCCCGTTCGACGTCGTCGTGGTCAACCGTGGCCTGCCGAATGGCGCTGGCCCGGGACATGCCGGGTGGCTGGGGCTTCGATCGGGACTGGCCGACGCCGGGAGCGCAGGGAATGCCTGTTTGTCCAGCGTGACGCTCTCGTGCTGGGCAACCTCGGGGAGGATCGTCGTGCACCGGGACGGGAACGCATGCCCCCTTCCGATGCTGCGAGACGACGGCCTCGCCGACACCTCTGTCGGTCGAACAGCTGCGAAACGGCATAGTTCAGAACCGGCGATACGGAACGGAACGCCCGCAGCGGACATATCACGAACCCCTGCATGGTGCCTGATCGCCGCCCGTCCCCGCCGTCGGCCGGATCCACGGCTCTCCATTTGACGTACGCGACCTCGTTCTTCACCACCGTCTCGAGTTCCCACCTCGCGTGCCGGAGGTCGTGCTGCAGTCGGCTGA
>DATGDX010000505.1:0-20391 GCA_035310665.1 Mycobacteriales bacterium
CGTCCGCGTTCAGCGCGGCCGCGCTTGCGGGATCGATCGGCAGCGCCATGCCGCCGACGACGTACGTCTGCAGATGGGGGCTCTTACCGCCGAGGATCGCGTGTACCCGCGCGTAGTCACGCTGGAAGTCCAGCGCGTCCAGGTAGTGGCTGACCGCGATGAGGTCCACCTCGGCCGGCAACCGGTAGGCCGGATGCCCCCAGTAGCCGTTGGCAAACGGCCCGAGCCGCCCGCTGTCGACGAACGCGCACAGGCGCTTCTGCACCGCGCCCAGGTGCGACGCGGTGGACCGGGGATAGTCGCTGAGCGATTGCGCGATGGAGGCCGCCTTCCTCGGGTCGGCGCGCAGCGCCCCGGTCACGTCCACCCAGTCGAGCGCGTGCAGGTGGTAGAAGTGCACCACGTGGTCGTGCACGTACTGGCTGGCCGCGATCAGGTCGCGCAGCAGCCGCGCGTTCGGCGGAGGAGTGATTTCGAGCGCGTCCTCCACGGCCCGCACCGACGCCAGGGCATGCACCGTGGTGCAGACACCGCAGATGCGCTGCGCGAAGTACCAGGCGTCCCGCGGGTCCCGTCCGACGAGGATGCTCTCCAGGCCACGCCACATCGTCGCGGACGTCCACGCCTCGGCCACCCGCCCTCGATCGACGCGGGCCTCGACGCGCAGGTGTCCTTCGAGCCGCGTCACCGGGTCGACGACGATGCGGTTCACCATGGCCGGGTCTCCTCGGGCTGCCGCCGCTCGAACTCAGCCGGGGGGAAGTCCGGCGGTTCGTACGCCGGCGGGGACGTGTAGTCCTCGTCGCGCTTCCTCTCCTCCCGTCGCCCCTGCACCCGGTGCTGCACGGCCTTGCCGACCCCGTGCGTCGCGAACAGGCCCGCCGTGCCGGCGACCACAGCCACGCCGATCTCCTCGGCGGTGCTCTCCAACCCGAGCCCACGGGCGTGCGGCAGCCGGTCGTAGAACGGTGTCATGGTGTCCCAGAAACCGGCTTCGGAGCAGCCGACGCAGCCGTGCCCCGCGCCGATGGGCCAGCTCGTGGACGCGTTCCATTGCCGCACCGGGCAGTTGTGCCAGGTGCTGGGTCCCTTGCAGCCGAGGCGGTAGAGACACCACCCCTTGCGGTGCCCTTCGTCGCCCCACGCCAGCGCGAACTGCCCGGCGTCGAAGAACCCGCGCCGCGGGCAGTTGTCGTGGATGCGCTGGCCGTATGCGAACAGCGGCCGGCCCTGGTCGTCCGTCGCCGGCAGCTGCTTGAACGTCAGGTAGTGGACGATCGCCGCGGTGAGGTTGTCGGCGTTCACCGGGCAGCCGGGCAGGTTGAGCATCGGCACGCCGGACACCACGTCCCCCACCGCCACGGCGTGGGTGGGATTGGGACGCGCGGCCGGGAGCCCGCCGAACGCGGCGCAGGTTCCGACGTTGAGGATAGCGGCGGCGCCCCGCGACGCCTCCTCGAGGATCTGCCGCGCGCTGCGTCCGCCGATCGTGCAGTAGGCCCCGTCCGCCCCGAGGGGGACCGACCCCTCGACGACGAGGAGGTGGTTCCCTCGTTCGAGCGCGGTTGCCCGAGCCTCCTCCGCCTGCCGCCCCGCCGCAGCCATGATCGTCTCGTGGTAGTCCACGGACAGCACGTCGAGAACGAGCTGGGACACCGACGGGTTGCGCGCGCGCAGGAACGACTCGGTGTCGCCGGTGCAGTCCTGGAACTCCAGCCACAGCAACGTGGGCTTGTCCGGCTGGGTGAGCGCCGCCGCGACCCGGGGGGCGAGTTGCGGCGGCAGGGCCAGGGTGCCGGTCACGGCGGCGCACCAGGTCAGGAACGACCGGCGACTCACCCCCCGCTCCAGGAGGCGATCGAGGACGCTGCCTCGTTCGCCCTCCCCCGGAGGGGGACTGGGGGCGTTTCCGAACACGGGCGCACGGCATGCGGTGCCCTGGGTGAGCGATGAGACGAACATCACACCCTCCACCGAAGCTGGCGCGAACGTAGTCACGCGGCATGCGGGCTTTCAGAGCCATACGTCCCCCTCCTTGATGGCGGAAGCCATCTGTCCCGATTGCGCCGCACACCCGACGCTGGCGTCATGCGGGAGCTGGGGCAGCTCGCTGCGGCGACGCTCGAGGCGTTCACGCACGTGCATCGCACCGTGTTTCTGGGCGACCCCGTGGCCAACCCCCGGCTGCCCGTCGACGTGCTGGCGCCCGCCACGGTGGTCGACACCCCGACCCTGGTCCTGCTGACCCCGTGGACGCTCAACGGGTTGCTGTTCCCGCCCGACGACGACGTGCCTACCGTCCTCGTCGTCGCGGGCCGCGGCCGCCGCGTCCACTCCGCGGAGCTGGACGGCCTCGGCGGCTACCGCTCGGTGAACCTGGTCGCGGATGTGTCCCGGTTTCGCGACCCGGAGCAGGCGCGCACCGTCGCCCGGTCGTGGGTCGAGCCGTTCCGCGCGGCGGTCGCCGAGGCCCGAGCGGCGGACCATAGTGATGCGAGCGGCGCACCACAGTGACCGGCACGAGTGAGGCGAAGGCGATGCCGGTGGCGACCACGTGCGCGCCGAGCCGGGCGGGCTGGCGGCTCGAGGTGTACGGCACGGTGCAGGGGGTGGGGTTCCGGCCGTTCGTGCACCGGCTCGCCACCGAGCTCGGGGTGGACGGCACCGTGTGGAACGCGGGCGGGTTCGTGGTCATCGAGGTCGCTGGCCCGCGCGCGGTGCTGGACCGGCTCGTCACCAGGCTGCGCACCGACGCGCCCCCGCTGGCGCGGGTGGTCGCCGTCACCTGCGCCGATCTGCCGGAGCCGCCCCCCGCGGGGTCCGGGTTCAGCGTCGCGGAGAGCCGCTCGCGAGCGGCCGCCGGCGGGGACGCCTGGGTCGACATCCCGGTGGACACCGCGACGTGCCCGGCCTGCACCCGCGAACTCTTCGACCCGGCCGACCGCCGACACCGCTACCCGTTCATCAACTGCACCGACTGCGGGCCGCGGGCGACCATCATCGACGACCTGCCGTACGACCGGCAGCGCACGGGAATGCGCGAATTCTCGCTGTGCCCGGCGTGCGCCGCCGAGTACGTCGACCCGGCCGACCGCCGCTTCCACGCGGAGCCGCTCGCCTGCCCGCGGTGCGGCCCCCGGCTGTCCTGGCATCCGCTTGCGACGGCGGCCCCGGACAGGGGCGCGCACAGGGCGCCGGACGAGAGCGTGGGCCGGGACGCGGGCACGATCCCCCGCGCGCGTGCCCTCGGCGAGGCCGCGGTGCAGGCCGCGGTCCGGGTCGTCGACGACGGGGGGATCGTCGCGGTCAAGGGGCTCGGCGGCTACCAGCTGGTCTGCGACGCGACCAGCTGCCCGGCGGTGGGACGGCTGCGGCAGCGCAAGGGCCGGCAGGCCAAGCCGTTCGCGGTCATGGTCCGGGACGCGGCGGCCGCCGCCCGGCTGGCGCGGTTGTCGTCCGGCGAGCTCGCCCTGCTGTGCTCACCATCCCGCCCGATCGTGCTCCTGACCGCCCGCGACGACACCGCGCCGCGACTCGCCGCCGCCGTTCACCCCGGGACCCGGCGGGTGGGGCTGTTCCTCCCCTACTCCCCCCTGCACCTGCTGCTGCTGCACGACCTGGACCGGCCGCTGGTGGTCACCAGCGGGAACCTCACCGACGAGCCGATCGTGACCGACGACGCGGTCGCCTTCGCCCGGCTGGCGTCGGTCGCGGACGGGTTCCTCGCGCACGACCGGCCGATCCTGGCGCGCTACGACGACTCGGTCGCCCAGGTCGTGGCCGCGAAACCCGCGGTGGTGCGCCGCGCGCGCGGCTGGGCGCCTGCCTCGCTCCCCCTTCCGGTCCCGGTGCCGGTGCCGGTGCTCGCGGTCGGCGCCGAGCTCAAGCACACGTTCACCCTCGCCGCCGGCACCCGCGCGATCGTCGGGCCGCACACCGGTGACCTCGAGGACGCCGACACCTACGACGCCTTCCGCGCCACGCTCGCCCACCTGAGCCGCATTCATGCGATCAGCCCCGAGCTCGTCGTGCGCGACCGGCACCCGGCGTACCTGTCCTCCCAGTTCGCCGCGGGCTGGCCGCCGGGCAAGCAGATGGTCGTGCAGCACCACCACGCGCACGTCGCGTCCTGCGCCGCGGAGCACGGGCTGACCGGCCCGTTCGTCGGCGTGGCCTACGACGGCCTCGGGCTCGGCGACGACGGCACGCTGTGGGGCGGCGAGGTGTTCGTCGCCGACCTCGTCGGCTACCGGCGGTTCGCCCGCTTCGGGCGGGCGCTGCTGCCCGGCGGCGCGGCCGCCGTGCGCCGGCCGGCCCGCATGGCGCTCGGGTACCTGTTCGGTGCCGAGGCGCTCGGAACCCCGCCGCTCGACGACGCCCTCACCCGCCCGTTCCTCGGCCGGCTCGAGCCCCACGAGGTCGCCGTGGTGCGCCGCATGGTGGAACGCGCGGTCAACAGCCCGCAGGCGTCCAGTGCGGGCCGGCTGTTCGACGCCGTGGCGAGCCTGCTCGGCCTGTGCGACACCGCGACCTACGAGGGCGAGGCGGCGGTCACCCTCGAAGCGGCAGCCCTCGAGGCGGCAGCCACCGAGGGGGCGACCCTCGAGGGGATCGTCGACGACAGCGACCGGAGCGCGCTCGGCTGGCGGCTCGCGCGCCGCGACGGGCTGTGGGTGTACGACGTCGTCCCGACGCTGCGCGACGTGCTAAGCGGGCACGCGGACGGCGTGCCCGTCGCCCGGCTGGCGGCCCGGTTCCACGCCACCGTCGCGGCCGTCACCGTGGCCTGCTGCCTGGAGGCGGCCCGCGAGACCGGCCTGCGCGACGTGTGCCTGTCGGGCGGTGTGTTCCAGAACGTGCGGCTGACCGCCGCCGTGGTGAAGGACCTCGACCACGAGGGCCTCCGCGTGCACCTGAACGAACAGGTGCCGGCCAACGACGGTGGGATCAGCTACGGCCAGGCGGCCGTCGCCGCGGCGCGGCTGACGGGGCTACCGGGGAGGTAGACGGACATGTGCCTGGGCATCCCCGGACGCGTCCTGTCGATCGACGGTGCGGGCGAGTTCCCGATGGCGGTCGTCGACTTCGGCGGGCTGCGGCGCGAGGCGTGCCTCGCGTACGTCCCGGACGCCGCCGTCGGCGACTTCGTCATCGTCCACGTCGGTTTCGCGATCAGCCGGCTCGACGAGGACGAGGCCCGGCGCACGCTCGAGGTGCTGCGGGCGATGCCGGAGGCGGTCGCGGCCGAGCTGGGGCCCGCCGATTTGGGGCCCGCCGATTTGGGGCCCGTCGATTTGGGGCCCGCCGATTTGGGGGCCGCCGAGCTGGGGGCCGGCGAGCTCGGAGCGGCGCCGTGAGATACCTCGACGAATACCGTGACCCGGTCCTCGCGCGCCGCCTGCTCGACGAGATCACGGCGGTGACGACGCGGCCGTGGAACGTGATGGAGGTGTGCGGCGGGCAGACGCACACGATCGTGCGGCAGGGCATCGACGAGCTGCTGCCGCCCGGCCTTCGCATGATCCACGGTCCGGGGTGCCCCGTGTGCGTGACCCCGCTCGCCCTGATCGACCGAGCGCTGGCCATCGCGGCGCTGCCCGGCGTCACGTTCACGTCGTACGGCGACATGCTCCGGGTTCCCGGCACCGCCGGCGACCTGTTGTCGTTGAAGGCGCGCGGCGCCGACGTCCGCGTCGTCTACTCGCCGCTCGACGCGGTGGGGATCGCCGCCGACAACCCCGACCGGGAGGTCGTGTTCTTCGGCGTCGGGTTCGAGACGACGGCGCCGGCGAACGGGATGGCGGTCCTGCGCGCGCACGCGCTCGGGGTGCCGAATTTCAGCATGCTCGTCAGCCACGTGCTCGTGCCGCCGGCGATGACCGCGGTGCTCGACGCCCCTCACTGCCAGGTGCAGGCGTTCCTCGCCGCGGGGCACGTGTGCGCGGTGATGGGGTACGGCGAGTACGAGCCCATTGCCGCGCGCTACCGGGTGCCGATCGTCGTCACCGGGTTCGAACCGCTCGACATCCTCGAGGGCATCCTGCTGGCGGTGCGCCAGCTGGAGAGCGGCCGGGCCGAGGTCGAGAACCAGTACGCGCGGGCGGTCACCCGCGAGGGCAACACCTGCGCGCAGGACGCGATGCGCCGCGTTTTCCGGGTCGGCGACCGGACCTGGCGGGGCATCGGCGCCATCGCCGACAGCGGGCTGCGGCTCGCGCCGGAGTTCGCGGCTTACGACGCCGAGCATCGGTTCGGCGTCGCGCACCTGGTGGCGCAGGAACATCCCGCGTGCATCGCCGGCGCGATCCTGCAGGGAGTCCGCGAGCCCACCGACTGTCCGGCGTACGGCGTGGGCTGCACACCCCGCCGTCCCCTCGGCGCGCCGATGGTGTCGTCCGAGGGCACCTGCGCGGCGTACTTCACCGCGGGCCGTCGCCGCCGGGCAGAGGTCCCGGCGTGAGCGTCGTCGACCCGGCTTCGGCCGCGTGCCCCGTGCCGCACGTGGAGTCCGACCGCGTCCTGCTCGGTCACGGGTCCGGGGGTCAGCTGTCGGCCGCGCTGCTGCGCGACGTCGTCGTCCCCGCCCTGGCGGACGCGGCGCCCGCCGGGCCGCTGCAGGACGCCGCGGTGCTGCCGTTCGGCGGCACCGACCTCGTGATGACCACCGACTCGTACGTCGTGAGTCCCGTGTTCTTCCCCGGCGGCGACATCGGCGCGCTGGCGGTGAACGGCACCGTGAACGACCTCGCGATGCGCGGCGGCGAGCCGGTGGCGTTGTCGCTCGCGTTCGTCATCGAGGAAGGCTTCCCGGTCGACGACCTGCGCCGGGTGACGTCGTCGGTGGCGGCAGCGGCACGCCGGGTCGGGGTGCCGATCGTCACCGGTGACACGAAGGTGGTCGGCCGCGGAGCCGCCGACGGATTGTTCGTCACCACGACGGGCATCGGCCGCCGGCTTCCCACCGCCCGGCCCGGCGTGGAGCGCGCGCGCCCGTCGGACGCGGTGCTGCTGTCCGGCCCGATCGGCGTGCACGGCACCGCGGTGCTCAGCGCGCGGGAGGGCCTGGGGTTCGACGCGGAGATCGCCTCCGACACGCGGCCGCTGCACGCCCTCGTGCGCGCCGTCATCGAGGCGACCGGGGAAGACATCCACGTGCTGCGCGACCCGACCCGCGGCGGTCTCGCGTCGTCCCTCAACGAGATCGCACAGGCGTCGTCCGTCGGCATCGTGCTCGAGGAGGACGCGCTGCCCGTCCCGCCGGTCGTCGCCGCGGCGTGCGAGCTGCTCGGGCTCGACCCGCTGCACGTCACCAACGAGGGCTGCCTCGTCGCGGTCGCCGCACCCGACACGGCGGACGCGGCGCTGGCGGCGATGCGCGCGCGACCCGAAGGATCCACCGCCGTGCGCGTGGGAACCGTGGTGGCGGGCGACCCGGGCCGGGTGACGATGCGGACCCGCGTAGGCGGGCGCCGCATCGTGGACATGCTGGTGGGCGAGCAGCTGCCGCGCATCTGTTAGGACGCGCTACTGCAGCGGCGACGACGCGAGGAGCTCCCGTAGAACCGGCTGTGCGGCGTCGAGGTCCGCCGGCCGCTTGACGGGCAGGAACCGTCCGCGCGGCCCGGTCGCCGGAACCTGCAGGTACGTCGTGGGCAGCGTCGCCGACGCCTCGTGGTACAGGTGCTCGATCTGGACCGCGGTGCGCTCCTCGACGGTCTTCTCGACGTACAGCCAGGTCAGGTCGAAATCCCGGTCCAGCGCGTCGATGTCGAACGTGACCGTGTTCACGTTGGTCACGGGCAGCCGGCTGTGGTCGAAGCCCCTCGGGAACCGCATGGACTCGAGGATGACGGGCCGCCCGTCGACGCGCGCGGGGGCGCCACCGACGTTACCGGTGTTGCGGACGACCTCCGCGGTCATCGGCCGCCCGGCCCGCACGTGGGTGCCGAGCACGACCGGGTCCAGCCGCGCGGGCAGGTTGTCGACGTTGGAGACCATGACGTAGCGGACACCGGCCGAGTGCAGCCGGTCGAGCACCCCCGAGCGCCGGAAGGCGGGCAGGAAGTCGCCGTGCCCGGGGCTGTACAGCGAGGGTTTTCCGTCCCGCGTGCGGAAGATGGTGCAGTCAGGGCCCAACCGCAGCGACACGTATTGGCTGAAGTACAGCGGCTCCGGGACGCCGCGCTCGGCGAGAAACCGCCGCGTGGCGGCGTCCGTGGCGAAGCTGTTCATGACCGCGGTCGCGATCCGCGCGCCCACGGCGTCGCCCAACTCGGCGTTCTGCGCGAGCTTGAGCTCGAGGAAGCTGCGCCCGTCGACCGCCTCGACGACCCCCTTGACGACGCCGCCGAACCGGGTCGCCATCCCGCCGTTGAGCACCACGGCCGCCGCGGCCCCGGCCCTCAGGACGGCCAGCCCCGCCTCCCGCGCGTCGTCGTACCCGGGCTCGCCGGGCATGGGCAGCGGTGTGATGTCCTGCGGCTGCGGCGGCTCGACCCGCCCGTGCACGACGTTGCTCGACGGCGACAGAGACCCGTCACAGACGCGCGACTGCAGGGCGCAGAACTCTGCCTCGTCGAACCCGTACGTCACCAACGTGGTCCGGGTGTCCTCGTCGAACTCGCTCAGCAGCGTCACCCGACACCTGTACCCCGCGAAACCGACCGTAACGATGCGCAGCCTACCGCGGACCTTGACCTTGACGCTACGTCAACGCCTACCGTCGGCAGCAGTCACGGGATCGGAGTGGACGGGATCGGAGGGGTCGAGACATGGAGTGGTCGATCCACGAGGTGGCGCGGTCGGCGGGGACCACGAGCCGGACGCTGCGTCACTACGGCGAGATCGGCCTGCTCCCGCCGAGCCGCATCGGTGCCAACGGCTACCCGCTACTACGACGAGCGCGCGCTCGTGCGGCTGCAGCGGATTCTGCTGCTGCGCGAGCTGGGACTCGGGCTGCCCGCCATCGCGGAGGTCCTCGACGGTCACCGCGACGCCGTGGCGGCGCTGAAAACCCACCTGCGGCTGCTCGAACAGGAACGCGCGCGGGTCGAACGTCAGATCAAGTCGGTGCGCACGACGCTGCGCAAGACGGAGGCAGGTGAACGACTGGTGGCCGACGAGGTTTTCGAGGGCTTCGACCACACGCGGTACCGGGACGAGGTGATCGAGCGCTGGGGTCGCGCGGCCTACGACGAGGGTGCGCAGTGGTGGCGCTCGCTGACGCGGCACGAGAAGGACGACTTCCGGCGTCGGGCACTCGAGATCGCCGCCGAGTTCGGGCGGGCGCATGCGGCCGGGCGACGTCCGGACAGCGACGAGGTGCAGGCGCTCGTGCGACGGCACTACGAGTGGGTCGAGGCCGGCTGGCAGGGCAGACGACCGACGGCGGAGCAGTTCACCGGGCTCGGCCAGATGTACGTCGAGGATCCCCGCTTCGCGAAGATCTACGACCGGCACGGCGAGGGGACCCCGGCCTTCGTGCGTGACGCGATGACCGTGTTCGCGGAACGCGGTCTGTAGCCGTCGCGGGAGCATCGGCCCGCGGATGCGGGCGGACCCGGGATCGGTGGCGATGAGCGGCAGTTCCGGCGAGGACAGCTCCCCTTGTCGTTGCGCACGGCCTACGGCGACGTCCGGGCGTACGTCTACGCCGCGCCCGGCGCGCGGTCCGCGGTGCGGTGACGGTCGGCGGCGTCCGCGACGACGTCGCCGGGCCGGGCGGCTCCTACCTCCGCATCGCGGACGCGTTGCGCGACCCGCGCTGCACGGTCCTGCGGCGACAGCCGCCCGCGCAGCTGCCAGAACAGCGGAACCCGCACGACCTCGCCACCATTCACGTGCCGTCCCCCCTGGGCCGTCCTCCCTGGGCCGTCTCCCTGGTGATGACCGAGACGACCCTCTAGCAGCACGCAGCGTATCGAGAGAACAGGGCGCGCCGGGGCGAATAGGGCAAGCCACCGTGACTTTCCCCCGGTTTCCGACAACAAGTAGCGGTTGGTCGAGTACGGTGCGTATCGAAAGCCTGGGGGCGAATCGGGGGGAAGCGCCGGGTGAGCACCTCTTCGTGCGTCTGTCTAGTCGTGGTGACGTACAACAGCGCGGCAGTCCTGCCCGCGTTCCTCGACGCGCTGCCCGCGGGCCTCGCCGGGGTCGACGACTGGCGGCTCGTCGTCGTCGACAACGCGTCCACGGACGGGTCACCGGAGATCGTCGCGGCCGCCCGACCGGACGCCCAGGTGGTGCGGCTCGACGGGAACCGGGGGTACGCCGCGGGGGTCAACGCGGGTGCCGCCGTCGCACCGCCCGGCTGGCCGCTGCTCGTGCTCAACCCCGACCTGCGGTTGCGCCCGGGCACGGTCCGCGCTCTGCTCGCCGAGCAGCAGCGGTCCGGAGCGGGCATCGTGGTGCCGCAGATCTGCGACGAGGACGGGCGGACGGCGCCGTCGCTGCGCCGCTGGCCGTCGCTCGCGCGGCTGTGGGGCGAGAGCCTGCTCGGCGGCGGCCGGGCCGGGCGACTCGGCCTCGGGGAGCTCATCGTCGATCGCGACCGTACGGCGTGGCGGGCTGGGTCGACTGGGCCTGCGGCGCGGCGATGCTCGTCACGTGGGACTGCTACGACGACGCCGGGGCGTGGGACGAGTCGTTCTTCCTATACTCGGAGGAGACCGAAGTTCTGCTGGCGTGCCCTGCGGTGCGGCCGGCGTACGCGCTACACCCCCGCCGCGGTCGTGGACCACCGTGGCGGCGAGGCGGAGGTGTCCCCCCGGTTGCGCCCGCTGCTGGTGCGCAACCGGCTCGAGTTCTACGCCCGCCACCACCGACCGCTGGCGACCGCGCTGTTCCGGGTCGGCCTCGCCACGAACGAGCTGGTGCGGGTGCAGCGCTCGCAGGGCCGCCCGGCGCACCGGGCCGCCCTGCGGGCGTTGCGCAGCCGCGCAACACCGGCGGCACCCGCTCGCGCACGCGGCTACCTGTGCTTTTCCGCGCAGGACTGGTGGTACCACAACCGCGCGCACTCCGACTTCCAGCTGATGCGCCGGGTCGCGCGAGACGAACCCGTGCTGCTGGCGAACAGCATCGGGATGCGGCTGCCGCTGCCGGGGCGCAGTTCCGGTGCCGGGCGCCGCATCGCGCGCAAGGCGCGCAGCATCGCGAAGGGGGTCCGTCGCCCGCTTCCCGACACCCCCGGGTTTCGTGTGATGACCCCCCTGATGCTGCCGTTGTACGGCAGCCCGCTGCTGCGCGCCGTCAACAGCTGGCTGGTGCGCACCCAGGTCCGGATCGTCGCCCGCGCGATCGGGCTACGGCGCCCGGTCGTCATGGTTACGCTGCCGACCGCGTGGGACGTCGCCCCGGCCTTGCCGCGCCGGGCGCTGGTGTACAACCGCTCGGACAAGCACTCGGCGTTCGACGAGGCGAACGCACGCGTCGTCCGGCGCCTCGAGCGAGAGCTGCTCACCCACGCCGACCGCGTTTTCTACGTCAGCTCCCGGCTGCAGGCCGAGGACGCGCCGGTCGTGGGCGACCGCGCGGTGTTCCTCGACCACGGCGTCGACGCGGAGCATTTCCGCCGCCGCGGCCCGGAGGAGGAGCCCGCGGAGCTACGGCGGATTCCGCACCCCCGGATCGGCTTCTTCGGCGGGTTGGACGACTACCTCGTCGACGTCGCGCTGCTCGAGCGGGTGGCCACCGAGTTGCCGCACGCCCAGCTCGTGCTCATCGGCGACGCCACGTGTCCGATGGACGATCTGGTCGCGCACGACAACGTGCACTGGCTCGGGTTCCGCAGGTACGAGGACATCCCGAGGTACGGCTCCGGATTCGACGTGGCCCTCATGCCGTGGCTGGCCAACGAGTGGATCGAATCCTGCAACCCCATCAAGCTCAAGGAGTACCTCGCGCTGGGGCTGCCCGTCGTCACCACCGCCTACCCCGACGCCGAGCGGTACCGGGACGTTGTCGGCGTGGCAGCGGACGGAAGGGAGTTCGTGCGGCTCGTCGAGCAGGCCCTCGTCGCGGGTGCTGGGGGGGCGGAGCAGCGCCGGGCAGCCGTCGCCGCGACCACCTGGGACGCCGTCGCCGCTCGGCTGCGCGACAGCTGCGAGTCCGTCGGGCTGCACCGTTGACCCCATCCCGCCCGATGACCACGGCCCCGACCGAGCCCCGGAGGGAGCCCTCCGAGGAGATGGCTCCTCGAGGAGATGGCTCCCTGAGGAGATGGCTCCCTGAGGAGATGGCTCCCTGAGCAGATGGCCCCCTGAGCAGATGGCCCCCTGAGGAGATGGCATGGATTTCCTGACGTTCCTGCAGACCCTGGCCCGTCGCTGGGTCGTCGTGCTCGGCGGACTGCTCGTCACGGGGCTCGGCGTCGCCGCGGTGCTCCGGTTCGTGCCACCGACGTACGAGGCGAGCACCTCGCTGCTGCTGACCGTCCCGGTCTCGGCGGCACCGAAGGGCGCGCCGCTCGCGGACCCGGGTCAGGTGAACCCCTACCTCGCGTTCGGCGGTCGTCAGCGCGGGGGAGGGCTCGGCGCCGGTCATCAACGTCATCGCGACGAGCGGCGACGCGGCGGGCGCGAGCGCGACGGCCCGGGGGGTCGTGCACGTGGCGGCGCAGCTGCTCGCCGAGCGGCAGCGGGCCACGGGCGCGCCGCAGGCGTCGTGGATCCGCGTCTCCCCGCTCACCGATGCCGGCTCCGCGGACCGGAAGACGATCAGCACGATCCGCGCGCTCGTCTCCGTCGTCGTGCTGGGGATCGCCGCGACGGTCCTGCTCGCCTTCACCGTCGAGGGAATGGCCCGCCGTCGTGCGGCACGCGCGGGGGCATGGGCGGGGGTGCGCACGGATACCGGCGCGCAGGCAGCCGACGCGCCTGAGCACGCCGTGGTCGTCGCCTCGCCCACGCTCCCGCGCCGGGTCGCCGAACGCTGATGCCGTCCCCACCCGGTGCCGCCGCGCACCCCTGTGGGGTCGCGGCGCCGCGCAGCGTCGCCGTTCGGATCCTCGGGCCGCGGATCCTCGCCCGCCGCCCGGCGCCCCGAGACTCGCTCGGGCTTTTGACGGTGTACGCCGTCGTGCTGGTCGGGATGCCCGCCGAGTTCGTGGTGCAACAGCTGGGCAGCAGCGGAGGACTCGCGCCGATGCTCGGCATCGGTGCGCTGCTGTGGTGGCTCGCCGCGTCCGTGGCGAGCACCCGGCCGGTGCTGCACCCTGCCCAGCCGGTGCGGACGATGCTGTGGCTGCTCGCGTTCGCCACCCTCGCCAGCTACGCCGTGGCCGCGCTCGGCGGGCTGCCCGCCGACCAGCTCCGCGGGGCGGATCGAGGGCTGCTCGCGCTCGCGTCGTGGCTGGGGGTGGCCCTGGTCGCCAACGACCTGCTGCGCAGCGTCGAGAGCGTGCAGCGGTTGCTGCGCCGTGTCGTCGTCCTGGGCAGCGCCCTCGCCGTGCTCGCCATCGTCCAGTTCGCGACTGGGTGGTCGCTGGTCGAGGCCCTGCGACTGCCGGGCCTCAGCGCCAACCGCACCCTGGAGTTCATCGGGGAACGCTCGTCGTTCCGGCGGGTCGCCGGGACGACGAGCCATCCGATCGAGCTCGGCATGGTGCTCGCGGTCGTGTTCCCCCTCGCGCTGCAGGCCGCCTTCACCGCCACCCGGCGACGTCTGTGCTGGGGCATCGCGGCGCTCACCATCGCGGTGGCGATCCCCATGTCCGTGTCCCGCTCCGCGATCCTCGCGCTCGCCGTCGCCGGCGTCGTGCTGTGGTGCACGTGGTCGGCGCCGCGGCGGATCGGCGCGCTGCTGGTCGTCCCGGTGTTCCTGGTGACGATGCGAGCGGCGGTGCCCGGGTTGCTGGGCACCATCAAGAGCCTGTTCCTGCACCTGAGCAGCGACCCGAGCATTCAGGGCCGCACCGACGACTACCAGGTCGTGGGGCGTCTCATCGACCAGTCGCCGTGGCTCGGCCGCGGCTTCGGCACGTTCCTGCCGCAGGACTTCTTCATCCTCGACAACCAGTACCTGGGGTCGCTCGTCGAGACCGGCATCGTCGGGATGACCGCGCTGATCGGGCTGTTCGTCGTGCTGTTCTTCACCGCGCGCGGCATCCGCCGCGCGACCGACGATCCGGTGCTGCGCGAGCTCGCGCAAGCCCTCGCGGCGTCCACGCTCGCCGTCGGCGTGGGATACGCGGCGTTCGACCGGCTGGGGTTCTCCACCATCACGGGGCTGCTGTTCCTGCTGGCCGGCTGCACCGGCGCGCTGTGGCGCCTCGTGCGGCTCGAGGGCGCCGGCCGCGCACCCGGTGCCGTGGACACGAGGAGCTGGCGTGCGGATCGGATTCGCCTGCCACTGGAACCCGCAGCCGGAGACCACCTGGTCGCACACGCCCTGGCGGCTGCGCGCCGCGCTGCGCCGCCACGCCGACGTCGTCGACGTCGGCGTGGCCGTGCCGACTCCGGCGCGGGTGGCGCTCAAGGCCGCGGCGGCGCGGCGCGTCGACGGGCCACTGGGTCTCGATGTGGCAGCATTCGCGACCCGCGGAGCACCTGCTGGAACGGCGGCTGCGCTCCGGGGCGAAGAAGGCCCGCTGCGACGCGGTGCTGGAAATCCAGGACCTCGGCGACGTTGCCACACCGTTCGTCATCCTGCAGGACCTCAGCTACGACGTCCTGCTGCAGCGGTACGACGGTCGGCGAGGCGGCGTGCCGCACTTTCCCTCGCTGGGCATCAGCGCGATCGAGCGCCGCCGAGAGCGCCAGCTGCGGCTGTACGAGCAGGCCGGCGGCGTCATCGCGCTGAGCCGATGGTTCGCGCGAAGCCTCGTGGAGACGACCGGGGTACCCGCCCGCAAGGTGCACGTCGTCAACCCCGGGGCCGGCGCAGCTGGACGAGGCCGACGGCCGCCTGGATGTCGGTCATCCGGTAGTTGAAACCGGTTTCGGAGTACGACTCGAGCACGACCCGTCCGGCCCCGTGGCGCTCGGCAGCGCTCACGCTCATCCCGTGCTCCCGCAGCCGGCGGGCCCGCCCAGCCCAGTCCGCCCGAGTCGTCACGAGCAGGCCCCCCTCCCCGGTCGTCAGGATCTTGCGAGGATGGAAGGAGAACGCGACCAGCTCAGAGTGACCGCCGATCGGAGCCCCGCGGTAGGTCGACCCGAGCGCGCACGCGGCGTCCTCCACGACCGCGATGCCGAGCGGGTCGCAAAGCCGGTGTATCACGCCCAGATCGGCGGGCACGCCCGCCTGGTGCACGACGACGACCGCCCTGGTGCGCGCGGTGAGGACCGCCGCGACGGTCGCGTCTGTCAGGTTCTGCGTGGTCTCCTCCACGTCGGCGAACACCGGGGTCGCCCCGACGTAGCGGGCGGCGTTCGCGGTGGCGATGAACGACAGGGACGGGACGACGACCTCGTCCCCGGGACCGACCCCCAGCAGGTGCAGCGCGACGTGCAGCGCGGTCGTGCAGCTGGAGACCGCCACCCCGTGCGCGGCACCGACCCGAGCCGCCACCGCGGCTCGAACTCGGCCACGCGGGGACCCTGGGCGACCCACCCGCTGGCGACCGCCTCCGCCGCGGCCGCCGCCTCGTCCGGCCCGAGCCACGGCCGCATCACCGGGATCACGCTCATCCGATCTCTCCTCCAACGGACGCGAGTGGGCGCACTGCCGCGCCCGGGGTCAGCCCCATCGCGGCGGCGAGCCGCTCGCCCCGGGCGGACCAGGAATGCCGGGCCGCGAAGGCACGGCGGGCGGCCACGAGCGCGGGCGACAGCGGCACGCGGACGGCGGCGTCGACCGCGTCGACGAACTCCGCCGCGCGTCGAGCGACGCGCACGTGCTCGCTGTCCAGCCATCGGATCGCCGGCAGGTCGGTGGCCACCACGGCGCGGCCGGCGGCGAGGTACTCGAGCGTCTTCAACGGGAAGCTGGCCCGGTTGAAGGCGCTGTCCGTGTACGGGACGAGCCCGACGCGCACCGCCCGCAGGTAGCCCGGCAGCGCCGCGAACGGGCGCGGACCCACCCATCGGACGTTGGGGCGGGCCAGCAGCGACGCGAACCGGTTCGCGTCACAGCTCGCCTGTCGATCACCTACGAGCAGCAGCTCGTACCCCCCATCCGCACCCCGGCCGGCGCCCCGGTCGGCGCCCCGGTCGGCGTCCCGGTCGGCGATGGCCTCGAGCAGCGCCACGTCGACGCGATCGGACAGGTGCCCGACGAACCCGGCGACAGCTCCCGCGTGCCCGACGTCGGCCGGGAGCGGGGTGTCGTCGGTCGCGGCGAACCGCGGCGCATCGCAGCCACTCGGCAGGAACAGGACCTCGTGCCCGCTCCGGCGGTAGCGCTCGGCGAGCACCGGCGACACGGCGACCACTAGGTCGGCCGCGGCCGGCTGCAGCCGTTCACGGCGGCGCAGCCGCCGTGGCACCGTCGCCATCAGCTCCGCGCCCGCCACGTAGTCGTCCTTGGCGTAGAACACCCGGCGCTGTTCGCCGCACGCGCCGAACAGCCGGTTGAGGGACGGCACGATCACCGCGGCGACCCGGCGGGCGCCGAGCCGCCGGGTGGCGCGGGCCATCGCCGCCCGTGTGAGCGAGACGGTGACCGGCTTGATGCCGGGGCGCTCCTTGCCCGGTGGCGCCGGCGGGGTGAGACGGGCAAGGCCCGGACGCTCGAGCACCAGCCCAAGTTCGCGCCACCGCCGCGCGGCCGCCGGGTCTCGGCGGGCCTCCACGGGCGACACCGGAGGGTCGACGTACAGCACCGGCGCGAACCGGGTGAGCTGCTCGGCGATGTGCTGGTCGCAGAAGCGGTTGCCGTGCCACGGCGTGGTGCCGCACACGACGACGAGACCGTCCCAGTTGCCCGGTAGGGCAGGCGCTCCCATCACGTCACCCTGATCTCGTGCATCAGCTCGGTGGTGCTCACCGGACGCCCCGCAGGGGGACGACCGCGCCACGGAACTCGAGGCTGCGCGAGGCGGCCTCGAGCAGGTCGAGGACGCGCAGCCCGGCCCGGCCGTCGGTCAGCGGGGGCCGCCCGTGGCGGATCGCCGCGCCCCACTCGGCGACGACGTTCGCCAGCGCCTCGCCCTCCGGCAGCGCCGGCGCGACCGCGTCGCCGGCGCGGTAGCTGACCAGCGCCGCGTGCCGCTCCTCGGGCGCCAGCTCCGCGGCATCGGCGAGGTCGACCCCCCGGTCGTAGACCGACAGCCGCTGCGCGGGGTTGAGGTCGTCCCAGACCAGCGTCCGCTTGGACCCCCCGATGATCGTCGTTCGGATCTTCGTGGGGGACAGCCAGTTCACGTGCGCGTGCGCGATCCCGCCGTCGCTCAGGTCGACGTTCAGGTACGCCACGCACGCCCGCCCGGCACCGATCGGGTCGGCGCCGTGCGCGGCGACCGCGGACGGGGTGCACCCGGTGGGGAGCACGAAGTCCAGGATCGACAGGTCGTGCGGGGCGAGGTCCCACAGCACGTCGACGTCCCGCTGCACGAGGCCGAGGTTGACCCGCACCGAGTCGACGAACTGTACGTCCCCGAGCACCCCGGCGTGCAGCAGCTCGCGGATGCGGCGCACCGCCGGGGTGTAGCAGTAGGTGTGGTCGCACATGACGACGAGCCCGAGCCGGTCGGCGGCCGCGACCAGGTCGGCGGCGGCGGCGTACGACGAGGCCAGCGGCTTCTCCACCAGCACGTGCTTGCCGGCAGCCAACGCCGCCTGCGCGACCTCCGCGTGGGTGGCGGCCGGAGTGGCGACGGCGACCGCCGTGACCCGGTCGTCGCCCAGTACCGTCTGCATGTCCGTGGTGACCCCGACCGTGCTGTAGCGGCCGACGGCTCGCCGTGCCCGGCTCTCGTCGAGGTCGCACACCCAGCGCAGGTCGAAGTCCTCGGCGGCGGTGAGGTTTCGCACCAGGTTCGGTCCCCAGTAGCCGGTGCCGATCACAGCGACGCCGACGCGACTGTCGTCCATGTGCTCCTGTCCCCCCGGTTGCAGGAGTCCGCGAGCGCAACTCGCTCTTGGATATGTACTCAGAGTAATGCCACGAGGGACGGCGTGCGAGCGAAATGCCCGATCCGCCGCCCCTCGGTGTCAGGCCGTGTCAGCCCACGGGTAGCCGCTCGAAGACGACGTCCACCCAGTAGTTGGTGCCGCGGCCGAGCACCGGAACCGCACCCGGGTCGAGTGCGTAGACCCCGTTCGGCGCCGCCTCACTGTGCGCGGGCGCCTACAGCGGACCGTTCTGCCACGACCGGGCGAAGTAGTCCCGGCTGTAGGCGTAGCCGCCGTTGGGCGCCGAGTAGGACGCCGTGTAGGTGGCGCCCGCGGTCACCGCGACGGGCGTGGCGAACAGCGCGGTCTGCCAGCCCGTGGTCGTCTCGTCGGTGAACGTCACCCCCGCCAGCGGCCGTCCCTGCGCGTCCCAGAGCCTGCCCGTGTGGGTGCCCGTGTTGGCGATCCCCTTGTAGAAGCGGATGCCCTTGACCACTCCGTCGGCCTCCGCGACGAAGCGCACCCCGAGCTCGACGGCGCTCGTGTCGTCGGCGCTCGCCACGTCGGGCACGGCCGTCTCGTCCCAGAGTGAGCACGGACAGCCCCCGGCCCCCGGCGGCGGCGCGCTGGTCGTGAACGTCCACCGGAGCGGCGCGGCCATCGGGTTCCCGGCCGCGTCGACGGCGGCGTCGACCGTGGCGGTGTAGGTGGTCGCGTCGGCCAGCCGCGCGCCCGGCGTGAACGTCGCCGTCCGCGTCGCCGCGTCATAGGCCAGCCTGCCGTCGACCGCGCCGGCGGCCGAGGCGAGCGTGACCCGCACCGAGTCCGCGCGCACCGGCTCGTCGAACGTGGCATTCACCGACGCCGTCGGCGCCACACTCGCGGCGCCGGCCGCGGGCGACGTGGCGGTCACGCTCGGCGCAATCGTGTCCGGGGGCGCCTCGGTCGTGAACACCACGTCCACCCAGTAGTTGGCGCCTCGGTAGCTCGACGCGGGGAACGCGGTGGATCGCGCGTAGGAGTAGACGCCGTTGGGGCCGTCCACCCCGTCCCCGAGCGCGGTGAGCAGCCCGCGGGACACGCTGCCCTGGGTGAAGAACCCGGAGTTGGCGGCGTAACGCCCGTACGGCGCGAAGTAGCTCGCGACGTACGTCGCGCCCGCCCGCACCGCAACCGGCGCGGCGAACGACACCTGCTGCCAGCCGCTGGCGGTCTCGCTGTCGAACGTGGCCCGGGCGAGCAGTTTCCCGTCCGCGGTCCACAGGTTGCCGACGTGGGCGCCGGTGTTGGCCGTGCCCTTGTAGAACCGCACCCCGGTCACGAACCCGTCGCCGGCGGCGCGGAACTTGACACCGAGCTCGACGGCCTTGCCGTCGGCCACCGAGTCGTCCCCGGGGCGGGCCGAGGAGGGCCACACCGTGCACGGGCAGCCGCCCGGGCCCGCGGTGGTGAACGACCACCGCATCGGCGCGGGCATCGCGTTCCCCGCGATGTCGGTCGCGCCGCTCACGCTCGCGGTGTAGGTCGCGCCGAGGGCCAACGCGGCCGCTGGCGTCAGCACCGCGGTGCGGACCGCCGCGTCGTAGCGGACGTGCGCGGCCACCGCGGCTCCGTCCGGTCCGGTGAGCGCGAAGGCGATGCTGTCCGGCTCGACGCTCTCGCTGAACGTCGCCTGCACCGCGGCCTCGGCCCCAACACCCGTCGCCCCGACCTCCGGACTGGTCGCCGAGACGGTCGGCGCCGTGGTGTCCTTCGCCGGCCAGAACACGACGTCCACCCAGTAGTTGTGGCCGCCCCCCGCCGTCGGGAAGGCGTGCGGGCCGTACTTGAACACGCCGTTCGACCCGTCCGTCGTGTCGTGCTGCACCGCGGTGAGCGGCCCGTTCACCACCGGACCGTCGGCGAGCTGTCCGGCGGAGACGGAGTAGTTGCCGCTGTCGGTGTGGTACGACGCGACGTAGACCGCGCCGGCCCGCACCGCCACGGACGTGGCGAAGTCCACCTGCTGCCACCCGCTGGTCGACTCGTCGGCGAAGGTCGCGGTGGCCAGCGCGTTCCCGGCCGCGTCCCACAGCGTCCCGGTGTGCGCGCCCGTGTTGCCGGCCGCCTTGTAGAACCGGACGCCGCGGATCTCGCCGTCGCGGTCGGCGGTGAACTTGACCCCCAGCTCGACCGCGCGCGGGTCGTCGGCCTGCACGGTGGCGGGAGTCGCGCTCTCGTCCTAGTACTACAGTCGCACTTACTTTGATCTCGCCCAGCGTGTCGTCTTGATCTCCCGGTGATTCTCGCGATCTTTCGCGGGTGGCTGATGATATCGACGTGGCGGAGCTGGAGGCCTGGGCGGCGGGCCTGGCCGAGATCCACGCGCGGATCGCGCCGCGGTTCGCTCGCTCGGAGC
>DATGDX010000506.1:0-17234 GCA_035310665.1 Mycobacteriales bacterium
CGTCGACACGCTTCCTCTTTCCGGTCGGTTCCGCTAACCAGTGCAACACCTTCCCGTGGCACCGCGTTCCGGTTCGGACCCGAGAACTCGTTCGCCATCGGCTTACCCATCGGCAGCGGGTGCTCACCGTCGAGTCGTGGAACGGGCCTCCTTGGGGCGATTCTCGCGGGGAGCGCCGGGGAGTGCCAGGGGAGGTGCCAGGGGAGATGCTGCCAGGCAGCGAAATGGCCGGTCGCCTCGTCCCCCCAAGCTGAGGCGCCGGCCACCCTTTGTCTTCGGCCGGCGACTCGGTGCGTTGCGGAGTGCGCCCCTTCCGCGATCCGGGACTCCGTGCTAGGTCAATGTGCGCCGGAGGCAGTCCGGGAGCTGCGGAGGTGGTCATGCAGGCAACGGTCGGAGACACGGTGCTCGTGCACGGTCGACAGGTCGGCGCGGTCGAACGACGCGGGGAGATCGTGGAAGTGCACGGCCAGAACGGCGCGCCGCCGTACCTCGTGCGGTGGTCGGACGGTCACGAGGGGCTGATCTTCCCGGGACCCGACGTCGTCATCCAGCCCGTGCAGCAGGCCTGACCTCACGGTCGTTCCGCCTCGGCGCGTGGTCGCCGTCGGCTCCCGGCGGTGACCACGCCCCCTCGGCGGGCAGGTCGGCGGGCGGCGCGGGTCGGCAGGGCGGCGCGGCTGGCGGGCGGCGGATGCCCGCGCGCGTCGTTACCCTGGCGCCCGTGCCCGGCGACTACCCGCCTCATTGGGAGGCCGACGTCGTCCTCGCGGACGGCGGCACCGTCCATGTCCGGCCCATTCGCCCGGACGACGCCGACCGGCTGGCGGCCCTGCACGAGCGGCTGTCCCCCGAGACCGTCTACTTCCGCTTCTTCGCGCCGTACCCCCGGTTGTCCCCCCGCGACCTGGTGCGGCTGACCACCGTCGACTACGACCGGCGCTGCGCGCTGGTCGCGCTGCTCGGCGGGGAGATCGTCGCCGTCGTGCGCTACGAGCCGCTGTCCGCGGACGAGGCGGAGGTCGCGTTCGTCGTCGACGACGCGCACCAGGGGCGCGGAATCGGCTCCATCCTGCTCGAGCACCTCGCCGCGGTCGCTCGCGAGCGCGGGTTCCGCCGCTTCGTCGCCGAGGTGCTCCCCGCCAACCGCCGGATGGTCCGCGTGTTCGTCGACGCCGGGTACCAGGCCAAGCAGTCGCTGGAAGAGGGGGTCGTGCGGCTGGAGTTCGGCATCGAGCCGACCGCGACGTCCCTCGCCGTCATGCAGGCGCGGGAGCACCGGGCGGAGGCGCGGTCCATCGAGCGGTTGCTGCATCCCCGATCGGTGGCGGTCGTCGGCGCCAGCCGGCAGCGCGGCACGCTCGGCCGGGTGCTGTTCGACCGGCTGCTCGGCTCCGGCTTCGAGGGTCCTGTCTACCCGGTCAACCCGAGCGCCCCGTACGTCGCGAGCGTGCGCGCCTACCCGTCGCTGCTGGAGGTGCCCGACGAGATCGACCTCGCGGTCGTGGTCGTGCCCGCCGCCGCGGTCTGCGGCGTCGTCGCCGAGGCCGCCCAGCGCGGGGTGCACGCGCTGCTCGTCGTCGCCGCGGGCTTTGGCGAGGCGGGCAGCGAGGGGCGGGAGCGGGAAAGCGAGCTGGTGTCGGTCGCCCGCGCCAACGGGATGCGCGTGGTCGGGCCCAACTCGTTCGGCATCGTCAACACCGATCCGCGGGTGCGGCTCAACGCCTCGATCGCGCCGGCCCCCCGGCCGGCCGGGTGGGGATGTTCTCGCAGTCCGGGGCGCTCGGCATCGCGATCCTGGAGTCCGCGGCGCGGCGCGGTCTGGGGTTGTCCACGTTCGTCTCGGCGGGCAACCGCGCGGACGTGTCCGGGAACGACCTGCTGCAGTTCTGGGAGGACGATCCGGCGACCGACGTCGTGCTGCTGTACCTGGAGTCGTTCGGGAACCCGCGGAAGTTCAGCCGCCTCGCCCGGCGGATCGCGGCGCGCAAACCGATCGTCGCGGTGAAGACGGGGCGCTTCCGGTACCGCCCGGCGGCGGGCGCCGAGCCGATGGCCGCACCGGAGGAGGCGGTCGACGCGTTGTTCCGGCACGCCGGGGTGATCCGCGTCTCGACGACCGCCGAGCTGTTCGACGTCGCGCAGCTGCTCGCCTACCAGCCGCTGCCGACCGGCCGGCACGTGGCGATCGTCGGGAACTCGACCGCCCTCGGGCTGCTCGCGGCCGACGCATGCGCGAGCGTCGACCTGCGGGTCGTCGTCGGACCGATCGACCTCGGGCCGGAGGCGACGGCGGAGAAGTTCGCGGGCGCGCTGCGCGAGGCGGTGGCCGACCCCTCGGTGCACGCCGTGGTGACAGTGTTCATCCCGCCGCTCGCGACGACCAACGACGAGGTGGCGCGAGTCATCGCGGACGCGGCGGCGGAGGGCGGGAAACCGATGCTGTCCACGTTCCTCGCCTTCGAGGGGGTGCACGAGCAGCTGCGGCGCGTGGGGCCGCAGGGCACCGCGGTGCAGGGGTCCATCCCCTCGTATCGCTCGCCGGAGACGGCGGTGTTCGCGTTGCGGCGCGCGGTGGAGTACGCCGAGTGGCGGCGCCGCCCGCGCGGCGTGCCTCCCGACCTGCCCGACGTCGACCCCGACGCCGCCCGCCGCGTCGTCGACCAGGCGCTCGCGTCCGGCTCGCCGAGTGTCGAGCTGTCCGGGGAGCCGCTCGCACGCCTGCTCCGGGCCTACGGCATCGAACCGTGGCCGACCGTCATGGTGCACACCGCGCAGGAGGCGGTGGACGCCGCCGCGCGGTTCGGCTACCCGGTGGCGCTCAAGGCGGTGACCGAGCAGCTGCGCCACCGGGTGGATCTCGGGGGGGTGCTCCTCGACCTGCGCCACGAGGACGACGTGCGCGCCGCCGTGGACGCCGTCGCGGCGCGGTTACGGGCGGCGCCGGGAGGGGACGTCGCGAGCTGCGAGTTCCTCGTGCAGCCCATGGCCGCCCCCGGCGTGGGCACCGTCCTGGGCAGCCTGGAGGACCCGTCGTTCGGCCCGCTCGTGTGGTTCGGGGTGGGCGGGGTCGCCACCGACCTGCTCGGCGACCGCGGCTACCGCCTGGTGCCGCTCACCGACGCGGACGCCGCCGAGCTGGTCCGGTCGGTCAAGGCGGCACCGATGCTGTTCGGGCACCGGGGAGCTCCGCCCGTCGACGTCCCGGCGCTCGAGCAGCTGCTGCTGCGGGTCGCCTGGCTCGCCGACGACCTCCCCGAGGTCGCCGAGCTCGAGCTGAACCCCGTCCACGTGTCCACCCACGGCCTGGCCGTGCTGCACGCCGCCGTCCGGCTCGCCCCCGCGGCCCCGCGCGGCGACGCCGGGCCGCGGCGGATGGTGTGACCTGGTGTACGTCGATCGCAGCGACGCCGGCCGTGTCCTCGCGGCCGCGCTGGCGGATGTCCTCGCGGACACCGGCGGGGCCGAGGGCGGGCCGCCGCGCGCCGGCCTCGCGGTGCTCGCGCTCCCCCGCGGCGGGGTGCCGGTCGCGGCCGAGGTGGCGCGGGTCCTCGACGCGCCGCTGGACGTGTTCATGGTCCGCAAGCTCGGGGTGCCCGGCCGGCCGGAGCTGGCGATGGGAGCGATCGCCACCGGTGGGGTCCGGGTGTGCAACGAGGACGTGCTGCGCAGCTACGCGGTCTCGGGTGACCAGCTGGAGGCGGTCGCGGCGCGGGAGACCGCGGAGCTGGCCCGCCGCGAGCGGCTCTACCGGGGCGATCGCGCGCCGCTGGACGTGACCGGGCGGGCCGTGGTGGTGGTCGATGACGGCCTGGCGACCGGGGCGACGATGCGAGCCGCCGTCGCGGCTCTCCGGGCGCGCGGGCCGCGGCGGATCGTCGTCGCCGTGCCGGTCGCCGCGAGGGAGAGCATCGCCGCGCTGCGGGCCGAGGGTGTCGAGGTCGTCTGCCCGTTGGTGCCGGAGCGGTTCCTCGCCGTCGGGCAGTTCTACGACGACTTCGCGCCCACCTCCGACGCCGAGGTTCGCGCCGCCCTCGACGCGCCGGCCGCCGGCGACGGTGGCGGCGAGGTCGGCTAACCGCAGCGGCCGATCAGCGCCCCGCAGCCACCGCCGGCCGCCCGATTTCCGCGCCGCGGATCGGGGCACCCCACGTCCGTTGCCCCACGACGAGACGGGAGAGGACCGCGTGAGCGACACACCCCAGCGCAAGCAGGAGCAGCAGTACCCCGGCGTGACCAGTGAGATGGCCCCGGAGCCACACGACGAGATGCGCGAGTACAGCGGCCGCGGCCTGCTCGACGGGAAGCGCGCGCTGGTGACCGGCGGCGACTCCGGCATCGGGCGCGCCGTCGCGGTGGCGTTCGCCAAGGAGGGCGCCCACGTCGCCATCGCCTACCTGTCCGAGCACGAGGACGCCGAGCACACCCGAAAGCTGATCGAGAAAGAGGGTCGCCGGGCGCTGCTGCTGCCCGGGGACCTGTCGCAGGAGCAGCAGTGCGTCGAAGCGGTCGAGCGCACCGTGCAGGGCCTGGGCGGGCTCGACGTCCTGGTCAACAACATCGCCTACCAGAACCCGGTGCAGTCGCTCGAGGAGCTGACCACCGAGCAGTGGGACCGCACGTTCCGCACCAACATCTACTCCTACTTCTGGTGCACCCGGGAGGCGCTCAAGCACCTGCCGGACGGCGCCGCAATCGTCAACACCTCGTCCATCAACGGGCTGCGGGGGAACAAGACCCTCATCGACTACGCGGCGACCAAGGGCGCGATCAACGCGTTCACGTACTCGATGGCGCAGGTCCTCGTCGAGCGCAAGATCCGCGTGAACGCGGTCGCGCCCGGGCCGGTGTGGACCCCGCTGATCCCCGCCACGACCCCGGAGAAGACCGAGTCGTTCGGTCAGCAGGTGCCGATGCAGCGGGCGGCGCAGCCCGACGAGATCGCCCCGTCCTACGTGTTCTTCGCCGCCAACCAGCTGTCGAGCTACTACACCGGCGAGGTGCTCGCACCGATCGGGGGCGAGACCCTCCCCGGCTGATCTCTGCTCGGACGGCGGGTCGAGGCGGTCGGCTCATCGGCACGTTCGCGGGCCGCCAGTGGTCGGCGTAGGGTCTGGCGGCGTGGTGGACGACCCTAGCCGCCGGGGACGTGTGCCGCCCGCCGACGCGAGCGAGTTGAAGCCGTTCGGAGACGACGAGGACGAGCAGTTCCTGACCGAGGAGGCCGAAGCCGAGGCCGAGGCCGTCGAACTGCTCCGGCGGGCTCTGCCGCACCTGCGCACCGTGCCCGCCCCCGAGGACGACCTGTTGGCCGCCGCCGAGGCGGTGCGCGCCGGCGTTGCGGCGCGCACCGCCCCCTTTCCGCAGATCGCCGCGGCCGCCGGGTGGGTGGGGCCGCCACCGAGCGACGACGCGGAGCTGTGGCTCGACGCGACGGGTGCCCTCGTCGCGATGCGCGGTGAGGCTGGCCTGCCGATCGACGACGAGGCGGCGGTCCTGGCGCTGCAGTGGACCGACTGGTTGGGCGCGGTCGTGGGCCTGGTGCGCGCCGGGGTCGGCGCGTCCGGACGCGCCTCGGACCTCGTCCGGCACATCGCCGCCTGTCCCGAGCTGGACGGCGGCCTGGACGAGCTGGACAGGCCGCTGCTCGAGCAGGCGTTCGAGGTCGTCCTCCCGACGTGGCAGGCGACCTGCGCGCTCGACCCGGAGGGCCGGCTCACCCCGCTCGGGCAGTGGGGGCTGCCGCGGGCGCTCGCGTGGGCCTGGAACGGCGACTTCGACGTCGACCTGCCCGGCTGAGCCGGCGGGACCGACGCGGTGACCCGTCCTTGCGTGATCCGCCTGGCCGCCGTCGCCGACGTGCACCTGGGCGCCGGGTCCGCCGGGACGGTGCGGCCCGCGCTCGCCGGGCTGCCGGAACACGCCGACGTGCTCCTCGTCGCCGGCGACCTCACCGAGACGGGCACGCCCACGGAGGCTCGTGTGGCGGCCGAGGAGCTCCGCGACCTCGGCGTGCCGGTGGTCGCGGTGCTCGGGAACCACGACCACCACGCCGGTGCGGTCGAGGAGGTGCGGGAGATCCTGCGCACGGCCGGCCTCGCGGTGCTCGAGGGCGAGGGGATCGTGCTCGACGTCGCCGGCGTCCGGCTCGGCGTCGCCGGGGTGAAGGGGTTCGGCGGTGGGTTCCGCGGCGCGAGCGCCGCGGAGTTCGGCGAACCGGAGATGAAGGCGTTCGTCCGCCACGCGAAGGAGCGCGCGACCGCGCTGCGCGCCGCCCTCGCCGACCTGCCCGCGACCGACGTGCGGGTGGCGCTCACCCACTACGCGCCGACGGCGGACACCCTGCGCGGGGAGGCGCGCGAGCTGTACCCGTTCCTCGGCAGCCACCGGCTCGGCGACGCCGTCGACACCGCGGGCGCGAACCTCGTTGTGCACGGGCACGCGCACGCGGGCACCGAAACCGGCGCGACGCGCGGAGGCATCCCGGTGCGCAACGTCGCGGTCCCCGTGCTGCGCGCGCCGTACACGGTCCTCACCCTCGACGCGTCGACCGGCGCGCTCTCGTAGGCGCTACTCGGCGGAGGTCGGTGCCGGCTGGATGACCGCGAACGGCACGTCCTGCGGATCACCGAGGATCGCGAAGCGGCCGAACGAGGTCTCCATCGGCTCGCTGTACAGGTGCCCACCGCGCTGGGTCGTCAGCCCGGCGGCCGCGTCGGTGTACTCGACCGCGAAGTAGGGCAGCCAGTTGGGGGGCACGTCGGGGGGGAACGAGGCGTCCATCTCGAAGACGCCGCAGACGACCGCGTCGCTCGCCTTCGCGGTGCGGTACTGCGGACCCCCGATGTCCATCGGCTCGTAGGTCCAGCCGAACACCTGCGTGTAGAACCGCTCGGCCTCGCCGATGTCGCGGACGTACAGCTCGCTCCGGCACAGCGCGCCGGTCTCGTCGACGAGTTGCGCGCCCGTGTGCCGCCCGGCCTGCCACACGCCGAAGACCGCGCCGGCCGGGTCGCGGGCGAGCAGCATCCGGCCCATGTCCAAGACGTCGACCGGGCCGACCAGGACGGTGCCGCCCGCGTCGCCGATCGCGGTCGCGGCACCGTCCGCGTCGGCCGACGCGATGTACGTCGTCCACCCGGGCGGGGCGCCGGTCTGGCGCATGCGCTCGTCGTACCCGTAGAGCCCGGCCACCGCCTTCCCGCGCAGCCGGAAGGTCGTGTAGCCGCCGGTCTCCGGCGGCCCGATCTTCGCGGTCCACCCGAAGAGCTCGGTGTAGAACGCACGGGCCGCCTCCGGGTCCGGTGTCCCGCAGTCCACCCACGAGGGCGTGCCGGGCGCGTAGCCCGTCCGTTCGGCCATCTGTCCTCCTCGTCGCCGTGCTGCTCCTGGCGCCGCCCCCAGCGGTGCCCCCGGGGGTTTACCTCTCGCGCCGACGGGCACCACAGGCAGGCAATACAGGGGGAGGCCGCTTATGTCCGCGACCCTCGTCGGCACGCTCGTTGCGCTGGCGCTGCTGGTCATCGTCGTGGTCGCCGCCGCCGCGTGGTCGCTGCGTCACCGCCGACGCCCGCCCGGTGCGCCGGACCTGCCCAGCGCGACCTCGTCGACCTCGTCGTCCCGCCCGGACCGCGGGGTCCGCAGCTGACGTCACGCAGCTGACGTCACTCTGGGGGCCTCGCCCCGAACATGATGTCGTCCCACGAGGGCACGCTGGCCCGGCGTCGCCCCGCCGGAGGCCGCCCCGTGGTGCCCGTCGCGGCTCCGCTGGCCGCGGCGGCCGCCGGTGGGGCCGCCGCCTCTGCCTCGGGCTGGGCGGGCGCCTCGTGCGCGGCCGATTCACCGGCGCCGGCGGCCTCGACCCGGTCCTGGCCGGGCGGCGGGGAGGCGACCGGGTCGCCGGCGGGCGCATCGGGGGGGATGCTCGGGAGGACCGCACCGGGTGCCGCAGGAGGCGCGCCGGCCGGGGGAGGAGACGGCGCCAGCGGCGGCGGCACGTCGCGGGGAGCGAACGCGCGCACGTTGTCGGCGGGCTCGCCGACGAGCTCCGCGGCAAGCGGGCCGAGCGGGCGGATGGCGCGGCGCAGCGGATCGAAGCGCCAGCGGGCCCGGGGCGCAACTCCGGCGTCGGTGCGATAGATCACCTCGACCGTCCAGGTCCCGTCGTCGAGCCGCCAGGAGTCCCAGCGCACCGCGTCGTCGGCGACCCCTTGGGCCCGCAGCCGCGCGTCGACCAGCTCGCCCAGCGGACCCAGGTCGGTGTCCCCGCGGCGCACCCGGGTGCCGCGCGCCTCGTCGGCGATGTGCTCGCGCTCCCGCAGGACGGGGCCTTCGAAGCGGCGGATGTGCTCGACCGGAACGCCGGCGTCCCGCGCCACGCTCTCGGCCGGCTCGCCGGCGCGGATCCGCGCCTGGATCTCCCGCGGCCGCAACGAGCTCTCCACCTTGATCTCGAGCTGGCCGAGGCGCAACCGGTCGAGCTGGACCGCCGCTCGCAGCCGCTCGTCGATGGTCAGGCGGAACCGCTGCTCCTCGCCGGGCTCGCTCAGCGAGGCGAGAACGAGCGAGGTGCCGTCCTCGCTGACCGCCACGAGACGCAGCTGGCGCATGCCGTCCCCTTCCGTCGGCAGGCTGACCGGTTCTGAGTCGCCGCCAGGCTAGCGGCCCCGGTCCGGCGCGAGTGCCGTTGCGACCCCGGCGCGTCGCGCGCCCCGGGCTCCCGCCGCGCGGCACCCCCGTCCCCGGCGCCCGCCGGCGTCAGCTGTCCAGCAGCCGCTGGATGAGGGCGTCGAGCGCCTCCTCGCTGCGCTCCTCGCCGGCGGGGACGATCGCCTCGGTGGCGTCGAGGAACTCGCGCAGCGTCACCGGGTCGACCATGACGCCACACGTCCGCCCGTCGCGGGTGAGGTCGAGCCGGACCCGCGCCCCGATTGGGGTGATCCGCACGTCACCGTCGCCGGTCGCCTCGTCCAGCCCGTAGCGGAGGAAGTCGCGCAGCACCACCCAGGATCCGCGCGGCAGCGCCGGATGGTCCGGCTGGGCGGTCACCACGAGGCTCACGGCCAGCGGGTCGCTGCGTCGCCAGCCGAGCTGCAAGACGGTGGTGTGCCGTCGGCCCGGCGCCTCGTCCTCGACGACGACCTCAACCCGCACGTCGTCGGGCACCTCTCACCCCCCGGGCGGTCCACCGGAAGCCGAGGGTCGCAGGCACGGGCGCGCGCGGACAAGTTCGGGGTCCCCGGCCCGCCCGCCGCCCCCGGGCGCCCACCGCAGGTTCGTGGCGCTCGTCCCGGTCCGACCCGTCCCGTCCGCCCCGGGCTCCCTGTCAGCGCATCCCCCGGCCGCGGACCCGGCCCTCGGGCCGGCCCCGTCCGAGGTGCCCGGGCTTACCCTGAAGCTCGTGGCAGATCCGGCGAGCTACCGCCCCGCGCCCGGATCGGTCCCCGACCTTCCCGGCGTCTACCGCTTCCGCGACGAGCACGGTCGAGTGGTCTACGTCGGCAAGGCGAAGTCGCTGCGGGGGCGGCTCTCGTCGTACTTCTCCGACCCGGCCGCGCTGCACCCGCGGACCCGGGCGATGGTCACGACCGCGGCGAGCGTCGAGTGGACCGTCGTGGCGACCGAGGTGGAGGCGCTCCAGCTCGAGTACAACTGGATCAAGGAGTTCGACCCGCGCTTCAACGTCCGGTACCGCGACGACAAGAGCTACCCGGTGCTCGCCGTCACCCTCACCGACCCGTACCCGCGGCTCGCCGTCTCCCGCGGCCCGCGGAGGAGGGGAAACCGGTACTTCGGGCCCTACGCCCACGCCTGGGCGATCCGGGAGACCCTCGACCTGCTGCTCCGGGTCTTCCCGGCGCGCACCTGCAGCACCGGCGTGTTCAAGCGCGCGGGGCAGGTCGGCCGGCCCTGCTTGCTCGGCTACATCGACAAGTGCTCGGCTCCGTGCGTCGGGCGGGTGACGCAGGAGGAGCACCGGCGGATCGTCGAGGACTTCTGCGACTTCATGGCCGGGGGCGCGCGCCGGTTCCTCGAGCGTCTCGAGCGGGAGATGCGCGAGGCCGCCCAGCGTCAGGAGTACGAGCGCGCGGCCCGGCTGCGCGACGACATCCGGGCCCTGGAACGGGCCCTGGAGAAGCAGGCCGTGGTGCTGCCCGACGGGACCGACGCGGACGTGGTCGCCTTCGCGGAGGACCCGCTGGAGGCGGCGGTCCAGGTGTTCTACGTCCGCGGCGGGCGGGTCCGCGGTCAGCGCGGCTGGGTGGTGGACAAGGTCGAGGACCTGTCGACCGGCGAGTTGGTGGAGCAGTTCCTCACCCAGGTCTACGGCACGCAGGAGCACGGCGGGGACGAGGTCCCCCGCTCGGTCCTCGTCCCGGCGCTGCCCCCGGACGCGGACGTGCTGGTCGAGTGGCTGTGCCGGCTGCGCGGCGGGCGCGTCGAGGTGCGGGTCCCGCAGCGCGGGGACAAGCGGGACCTGCTGGAGACCGTGGCGCGCAACGCGCAGCAGGCGCTGGTGCTGCACAAGACCCGCCGCGCCTCCGACCTGACCACCCGCTCGCGGGCGCTGCAGGAGATCCAGGACGCGCTCGGGCTCGACCAGGCCCCGCTGCGGATCGAGTGCTTCGACGTGTCGAACCTGCACGGGTCCGACGTCGTCGCGAGCATGGTCGTGTTCGAGGACGGGCTGGCCCGCAAGGGCGGGTACCGGCGGTTCGCGGTCCGCGGGGTCGCCGGGCAGGACGACGTGTCCGCGATCCGGGAGGTGGTGACCCGGCGGTTCCGCCGGCTGCTCGAGGAGCAGGAGCGCACCGGCGCGCTCCCCGACGGCGAGCCCGCCGCCCCCCGGGCGTTCGCCTACCCGCCCCAGCTGCTCGTCGTCGACGGCGGGCGGCCGCAGGCGCAGGCGGCCGCGGACGCGCTCGCCGCCCTGGGGATCGACGACGTCGCGGTCTGCGGGCTGGCCAAGCGGCTCGAGGAGGTGTGGCTGCCCGGCGACCCCGACCCGGTCGTGCTGCCCCGGACCAGCGAGGGCCTCTACTTGCTGCAGCGGGTCCGGGACGAGGCGCACCGCTTCGCGATCACCTATCACCGGCAGAAGCGCTCGCGGCGGATGCGGGAGAGCGCGCTGGACGGGGTCGCCGGGCTGGGCGACGTGCGTCGCAAGGCCCTGCTCCGGCACTTCGGCTCGCTGCGCCGGCTCCGTGCCGCGTCGGCGGCGGAGATCGCGGCCGTGCCCGGCATCGGGCAGCGAACCGCCGAGGCGGTGCGAGCCGCCCTCGCCGGGGCCGGCGGGGACGCGGCGTCCCCGCCGGCGGTCGACCCCGCGACCGGCGAAATCCTCGACGAGGTGGCATCCTCGGGGGAAGCCGAGGAGGAGGACGTGCGGTGACGAGCCGCTCGAACCCGTTGGCCCCGCCCGAGGTTGTGATCATCACGGGGATGTCCGGGGCCGGCCGGAGCACCGCGGCCAAGTGCCTCGAGGACCTGGGGTGGTACGTCGTCGACAACCTGCCGCCCGGGCTGATCGCCACGATGATCGACCTGGCGATGCGCTCCCAGGGCTCGGTGGGCCGGATGGCCGCGGTCGTCGACGTGCGCAGCCGCGCGTTCTCCTCGGACCTGCGCACGGCTCTCGCCGAGCTCGACCGGCGTGGCCTGCACCCGCGCGTGCTGTTTCTCGAGGCCAGCCCCGACGCGCTGGTCCGCCGGTTCGAGAACGTCCGGCGGCCGCACCCGCTACAGGGCGACGGGCGACTGGTCGACGGAATCGCCCGTGAGTCGGAGCTGCTACGGGACCTGCGGGGCGAGGCCGACCTGGTCGTGGACACCAGCGTGCTCAACGTCCACGAGCTGCGTGCCAAGATCACTGCGGCGTTCGGCGAGGAGCGCACCGGCGGGTTGCAGGCGACGGTCGTCTCCTTCGGCTACAAGTACGGGCTGCCCGTCGACGCCGACCTCGTCATCGACTGTCGTTTCCTGCCCAACCCACACTGGGTGAACGAGTTGCGGCCCTATACGGGGCGGGACCGCGAGGTCCGCGACTACGTCCTCGCGCAGGACGGCGCGGGGGAGTTCCTCGACCGGTACGCCGACCTGCTCCGGCTGATGGCCGTCGGCTACGAGCGGGAGGGCAAGCGGTTCCTGACCCTCGCCGTGGGGTGCACCGGCGGCAAGCACCGCAGCGTGTGCCTCGCGGAGGAGCTCGGCACCCGGCTGCGCGACAACGGGGCGGACGTGCGCGTGGTCCACCGCGACTTGGGGCGCGAATGAACGCCGGCGACTTGGGGCGCGAATGAACCCCAGCGACTCGGGGCGCGCGTGAACGCCGGCGACTCGGGGCGCGAATGAACGCCAGCGACCGAGGGGTCACGGTGACCCCCCGCGTCGTCGCGCTCGGCGGGGGACACGGGCTCGCCGCCTCGCTCGCGGCGCTGCGGCGCATCACCGCGGACCTGACCGCGATCGTCACGGTGGCGGACGACGGCGGGTCCAGCGGCCGGCTGCGCCGCGAGCTCGGGGCGCTGCCCCCCGGCGACCTGCGGATGGCGCTCACCGCGCTGTGCGGGGACGACGAGTGGGGGCGGACCTGGGAGCAGGTGCTCCAGCACCGCTTCGAGGGTCACGGCCCGCTGCGCGAGCACGCCGTGGGCAACCTGCTCCTCGTCGGTCTCGCCGAGGTGCTCGGCGACCCGGTCGCGGCGCTCGACGTCGTCGGGCGGCTGCTCGGCGCCCGGGGCCGGGTGCTCCCCTTGTCGTGCATCCCGCTCGACATCGAGGCCGACGTCCTCGGGCTCGACCCCGCGGACCCGGCGGCCGCCCGACGGGTCCGCGGGCAGGTCGCCGTCGCCACGACCACCGGCTCCGTCGTCGGCGTGCGGCTGCTGCCCGAGGACCCGCCCGCCTGCCCCGCCGCGGTGACCGCGGTGCAGGAGGCGGACTGGGTGGTGTTCGGACCCGGCTCGTGGTTCACCAGCGTGTTGCCGCACCTGCTGGTGCCCGAGCTGGCGAAGGCGCTGGTCACCACGCCCGCGCGGCGGGTCGTGGTGCTGAACCTCGCGCCGCAGCCGGGGGAGACCGAGGGCTTCTCGCCGGAGGCGCACCTCGAGGTGCTCGTGGGGCACGTCCCCGACCTGACCTTCGACGTGGTGCTCGCCGACGCGGCGTGGGTGCGGGACCGGCTGGCGCTGGAGGCGACCGCGCGCGGGCTCGGCGCGGAGGTCGTGTTCGCGCCGGTGGCCCGCGACGACGGCACCCCGCGCCACGACCCGGCCCGGCTCGCCGCGGCGTACCGCAGGATCCTCATCGGGGGGGACCGCTGACCATGGCCATGACCGCGACCGTGAAGGACGAGCTGTCCCGGCTCGCGGTGGCCCGGGCCTGTTGCCGGCGCGCCGAGGTCGCCGCGCTGCTGCGCTTCGCCGGAGGGCTGCACGTCGTCGGGGGCCAGATCGTCGTCGAGGCCGAGCTCGACAGCGGGGCCGCCGCCCGGCGGCTGCGGCGGGACCTGGCGGAGCTCTACGGCCACACCTCCGACCTCGCCGTGATCGCGCCGGGGGGGCTGCGGCGGGCCAGCCGTTACATGGTCCGCGTCGGCGCCGACGGCGAGGGGTTGGCCCGGCGCGCCGGCCTGCTCGACAACCGGGGCCACCCGATCCGGGGGCTGCCCGCATCGGTGGTCTCCGGCGGCAGCTGCGACCAGGAGGCGGCCTGGCGCGGCGCCTTCCTCGCCCGCGGCTCGCTGACCGAGCCGGGGCGCTCCTGCTCCCTGGAGGTCACCTGCCCGGGGCCCGAGGCCGCCCTCGCGCTGGTCGGCGCCGCGCGCCGAATCGGGGTGACCGCGAAGGCCCGCGAGGTGCGCGGCGTCGACCGGGTGGTCGTCCGGGACGCGGACGCGATCGGCGCTCTGCTGACCCGGCTGGGCGCCCACGAGAGCCTGCTGGCCTGGGAGGAGCGGCGGATCCGCCGCGAGGTCCGGGCGACCGCGAACCGGCTCGCGAACTTCGACGACGCGAACCTGCGGCGCTCGGCCCGTGCCGCCGTCGCCGCGGGCGCGCGGGTGGCCCGCGCCCTGGACATCCTCGGGGACGACGCCCCGGACCACCTGCTCGCCGCGGGCAGGCTGCGCCTCGAGCACGCGCAGGCCAGCCTCGAGGACCTGGGCGCGCTGTCCGATCCGCCGCTGACGAAGGACGCCATCGCGGGGCGGATCCGTCGCCTCCTCGCGCTCGCGGACAAGCGGGCGGCGCAGCTCGCGATCCCGGGCACCGAGGCGAACCTCACCCCCGACCTGCTCGCGGAGCCCTGAGCACGCGGCCTCCACGGGCGGCGCGGCAGGAAGATCGGCGGGCGGTTGTCGGACGGAGGCCGCATTGAGCTAGGGTTTTTTCGGGCAGATAGTCGGTCTGTCCGGGAGCCGGCGGGGCCCGCCGGCGCGTCGTTTCGAGGGGAACGGGCTGTGGCGATTCGAGTTGGCGTCAACGGGTTCGGCCGCATCGGCCGCAACTTCTACCGGGCCGTCGCCGCCACCGCCGGCGACGACATCGAGATCGTGGCGGTCAACGACCTGACCGACAACAAGACGCTGGCGCACCTGCTCAAGTACGACAGCATTCTCGGGCGCTTCCCGCAGGACGTCAGCTACACCGAGGACGAGATCATCGTCGGTGGCCGGGCGATGAAGGCGCTCGCCGAGCGGGACCCCGCGTTGCTGCCGTGGAAGGAACTCGGCGCGGACGTCGTCGTCGAGTCGACGGGGCGCTTCACCAAGGCCGAGGACGCGCGCAAGCACCTCGACGCCGGTGCCCGGAAGGTCATCATCTCGGCGCCGGCGAAGGGTGAGGACGCGACGTTCGTCATCGGGGTCAACGACGAGACCTACGACCCCGCCGCGCACAACGTGATTTCGAACGCGTCGTGCACGACCAACTGCCTCGCCCCGATGGCGAAGGTGCTCAACGACAGCTTCGGGATCGTCAAGGGCCTGATGACGACGATCCACGCCTACACCAACGACCAGGTCATCCTCGACTTCCCGCACAAGGACCTGCGCCGGGCCCGCGCCGCGGCGATGAACATCATCCCCACCACGACCGGCGCCGCGAAGGCGATCGCCCTGGCGATCCCGGAACTCAAGGGCAAGCTCGACGGCTTCGCGCTGCGGGTGCCGGTGCCGACCGGCTCGGCGACCGACCTCACCGTCGAACTGGGGCGGGAGGTCACCAAGGACGAGGTCAACGCGGCGATGAAGGCGGCCGCGGACGGCCCGCTCAAGGGCATCCTGGAATACACCGAGGACCCCATCGTCTCCACCGACATCATCACCAACCCGGCCTCGTGCATCTTCGACGCGTCGTTGACGAACGTCGTGGGCGGCAACCAGGTCAAGGTGCTCGGGTGGTACGACAACGAGTGGGGCTACTCGAACCGGCTCGTCGACCTGGTTAAGCTCGTCGGCGCCTCTCTGTAGCGCCCGATGCGGACGCTCGACGACCTCGAGGTCGCCGGCAAGCGGGTGCTGCTGCGGAGCGATCTCAACGTTCCGCTCGCACAGCAGGACGGAACGACGACGATCACCGACGACGGCCGGATCCGCGCGTCGCTGCCAACGATCACGTCGCTGTGCGAGCGCGGCGCCCGGGTCGTCGTCGTCGCGCACCTCGGGCGGCCGAAGGGGGCGCCCGACCCGAGGTACTCGCTGCGGCCGGTCGCCGAACGGCTCGGGGAGCTGCTGGGCCGGCCGGTCGCCTTCGCCGCGGCGGACGGCGGGGACATCCTCGGACCCACGGCCCGGCAGACCGTCGCCGGGCTGGGGGGCGGGGACGTGGCCCTGCTGGAGAACGTGCGGTTCGAGCCCGCGGAGACCAGCAAGGACGACGCGGAGCGTGGCGCGTTCGCGGACCGGCTCGCCGAGCTCGCGGACCTCTACGTCGACGACGCGTTCGGCGCGGTCCACCGCAAGCACGCCAGCGTGTACGACGTCGCGCAACGGCTGCCGCACGCCGCGGGCGGGCTCGTGGGGCGCGAGGTGGAGGTGCTGCGCCGGCTCACCGAGAGCCCGGACCGGCCCTACGTCGTCGTGCTCGGCGGGTCCAAGGTGTCGGACAAGCTCGCGGTCATCGAGGCCCTGCTGCCCAGGGTCGACCGGCTGCTCGTCGGTGGCGGGATGTGTTTCACGTTCCTCGCCGCGCAGGGCCTGGAGATCGGCGACTCGTTGCTCGAGCCCGACTACCTCGAGGCGTGCCGCGGCCTTCTGCGCGACCATCCGGACACCATCGTCCTGCCCACCGACGTCGTCGTCGCGGAGGCGATCAGCGCCGACGCACAGCCGCAGCTCGTGCCGGCGAACGAGATCCCGGCCGGGATGAAGGGGCTCGACATCGGGCCGCGCACCGTCGAGCGGTTCGTGCAGGAGCTGCAGGGCGCGAAGACGGTCTTCTGGAACGGCCCGATGGGGGTGTTCGAGGTCGCGCCGTTCGCGGAGGGCACCCGCCGGGTGGCCGAGGCGATCGCCGCGGTGCCCGGCACCACGGTGGTCGGCGGCGGGGACTCCGCGGCCGCCGTGCGCGCCCTCGGGTTGCCCGAGGACGCGTTCACGCACATCTCGACCGGCGGCGGCGCGAGCCTCGAGTACCTCGAGGGCAAGACGCTTCCCGGCGTCGCGATCCTGGAGAGCTGACGCGCATGGCCGTTGTGAAGCCCGCCCGCCGGCCGCTGATGGCGGGCAACTGGAAGATGAACCTGACCCACCTCGAGGCGATCGCGCACGTGCAGAAGCTAGCCTTCTCGCTGGCGCCCCAGGACTTCGACGCGGTCGAGATCGCCGTGCTGCCGCCGTTCACCGCCCTGCGCAGCGTGCAGACGCTCGTCGACGGTGACCAGCTGCAGATCCGCTACGGCGCGCAGGACGTCTCCCCGCACCCCGCCGGGGCCTACACCGGCGACGTCAGCGGGCCGATGCTCGCCAAGCTGGGGTGCACCTACGTCGTGGTCGGGCACTCCGAGCGCCGCGAGTACCACCACGAGACCGACGAGCTCGTCAACGCCAAGGTCAGGGCGGCGTTCGCCCACGAGCTGACGCCGATCCTGTGCATCGGCGAGCGGCTGGAGGTGCGCCGCGAGGGCCGGCACGTGCCGCACGTGCTGGGCCAGCTCGACGGCGGGCTGGTCGGGGTGCCGGCGGAGCAGGCGCGGTCCGTGGTCGTGGCCTACGAGCCGGTGTGGGCGATCGGCAC
>DATGDX010000507.1:0-2115 GCA_035310665.1 Mycobacteriales bacterium
CCCGACGCCCGAAGACGAAGGCGAGCAGGAGCGCCAGGACGAGCAGGCCCAGCCCGGCGTAGAGCAGGACCAGGTTGGTCCGGGAGCCGCCCGTCGTGGCGGTGCTCGGCGCCGCCCCGTGCGTCCCGTGCTCGTCGTCGGCGAGCGAGCGGTCCGCGGCGGTCCCCTTCTTCTCCAGCGCGATCTGCAGCTCGCGGGCGGCCAGCGCGTGCCCCGGGTAGAGGCGCAGCACCTCCTGCAGCCGCGGCACTGCGTGGCTGTAGTGGTTGCCCGCGAAGAAGCTGTGCGCCGAGGCGAAGTCGGTGTCGACCGCGCTGCGCGCGGGCTGGATGCCGAGCGACTGCAGCGTCTGGCGCACCGCGTCGACCGGCACGATGGTCGGGGTCTGGCCGGGCGCAGCGCCGATGAGGCCGACCGCCGCACCGCTTCCGGACCCGATGACCACGGCGCCGGCGGCATTGGGCAGCCCCTTGCGCAGGGCGGCGAGATCGGCGGCGGCGAGCTTGGTGCTCCCGGCGGGGGCCAGGTGCTGGTCGATGCTGGCCGGGTTCCCTCTCGCGCGCGGCGGCGCGGCGAACCCGAGCGTGCTCACCGCGGTCGCCCCCTTGAGCGTCGGCGCGAGCGCGACGGTCGGCATGTTCACGCCGGACACCGCGAGCACCGCGGGATCCGTCGGCCGGCGGCCCGCCCGCAGCAGCTCGGCGCCGAGTGCGGGACCGGGAGTGGCGAGGAACGGGAACACGCGGATGCGCGGGCGCACGAACACCGCGCAGTCGGAGGTCAGCCGCTCCGGCCGGTAGCACCCCTGCAGCTTCTGGTCGAGCCGGGGATCCGACAGCCGGTGCCGCATGAACGGGTCCCCGCTCGGTGCCCCGTACTGCCGCGCGAACAGCCGGTTGACGGCGTAGACCTTCGCGCGGGTGAGATCCGGCGCCACGACGGGGGCGGCGGTGACCACGGTGCCGCTGCGGTTCACCAGGGCGCCGCTGCCGCTCGCGAGCACGGGGACGTCGTACGTCGCCCGCGTCAGACCGCCGTCGTGCAACACGATGTCCGCTTGCGCGGCGGTTTCGATGAACACGACGGCCGGCTGAGCCAGCACCTCACGTTCGTGCGCTCCCGGCGGGTGCGCGAGGGCGGCGGTGGGAATGAAGAGGCCCAGCGCCACCGCCATGGTCAGCGTCCCGAGGACGCCCAGGATCGTTCGGACTCGCACGTGCATCGCCCCCGGGGCAGCCTGCCGTGAAAACGGGTCACCCGGTGGATACGTCGCTGTCCCCCCCGCGGTCAAGACATTGCGACCCTGGTTCACAAGGCCCGCCCGGTTATGTTCCCTCCCGTCCCCACCTGTTCCCGCCGGCGACAGCGCCGTGACAAGGTGATCCCGGACGTGGCGAGCGGCCGCGCCGACGGCTGGTGCGACGTCGACGGGCGAGGTGCGGAGGGGACGTGGCGCATCCTCTGGTGGAGATCCGCGAGCCGGGGCGACCGCCCTGGCAGTTGGTCGTCCGCGACGCCGTCGACGTCGGCCGCGCGTGCCAGGGCGTGAACCTTTTGGACCCCGAGGTCTCCCGACGTCACCTGACGCTGAGGAACAAGCGGGGTCAGGTGACCGTGCGAGACGTCGGAAGCACGAACGGCACAACCGTGAACGGCCTGCCGATCACGGACGAAACTGTTCTCGCGCCGGGGGACGTCGTCGGGCTGGGTCAGGTCACCATCGTCGTGCTGCCCGGGGAGGGCTCGCGCGGGTGAGGACGCGTCCTCGGCGGCGGGCTACAGATCTCTTCGCGATACGATTCCGAGCGCGAACGCGCGCTCGACGAGCTTGGCGCGTTTTTGGTTCTGCGGCAGGTCCTCGATGTGGAACTTGTGGAACAAAGTGCGCAGGTGCGTCTTGACGGCGTCCACGCTCAGGTAGAGCTCCGCTCCGATCTGCTGGTTCGTCGCGGGAGTGGCGTAGGGCGCACCGTACCGAAAGGGACGGCACAAGGCGGTCAGGACCTGCCGCTGGGTGTCCGACAGCGAGGTCACCGCGGCCAGGAGGTCGCCGGCAACGACGGTCGCCTGGGAGACCGGCCCACGGAAGGCGCGGTAGGTCATGCTGGTGGACCC
>DATGDX010000508.1:0-3702 GCA_035310665.1 Mycobacteriales bacterium
CTGGCTGTTCCCGCTGACGTTCGCGTCCAACGCGTTCGTGCCGCTCGCCGCGCTGCCCGACTGGCTCGAGGCGCTCACCCGCTACTCGCCGGTCACGGTGACGGTCGAGGCGCTGCGCGGGCTGTTCCTGGGTCAGGGCGCCGTCGCGTCCCCCGCCGTGCAGTCACTCGCCTGGTCGCTGGGCATCATCGCGGTCTGCTCCCCGTTGGCGATCCTCAAGTACCGCCGCACGGCCACCCGTTGAGCGCGCCGCCGTGCGTTCTCGACGCCGGCGCCGTGAACCATGACGGACCATGGCGGCGACGGCGCTGGTGTCGGGAGCGGCGGGGGCGCGAGGACCGACTGGAGCGAGCGCCCAGAAGCGAGAGCCCAGAAGCCGGACACCGTCAGCCGGCGTACGGCACGGCGTCGAGGATCTCCACGCTCATCTGCCGGCCGTTGGGCAGCTGGTAGCTGACCGTCTCGCCGGCCCGGTGCCCGGTGAGCGCCTTCCCGAGCGGGGAGTGCGCGGAGTAGACGGGCATGTCGGAGACCGCCGACTCCTCGCGCGAGCCGAGCAGGAACTTCTCCACCTCGCCGTCCGCGAACTTGACGGTCACGACCATGCCGGGCTCCGCGATGCCGTCCGCGGGCGGCGCCTCGCCCACCTTCGCGTGCCGCAGCAGCTCGGTGAGCTGGCGGATCCGCACCTCTTGGACACCCTGCTCCTCCTTGGCGGCGTGGTAGCCGCCGTTCTCGCGCAGGTCCCCCTCCTCGCGCGCCTGCTCGATCTTCCTGGCGATCTCCAGGCGGGCGGGGCCGGTGAGGTGGTCCAGCTGCGCCTTGAGCCGGTCGTACGCCTCCTGGGTCAGCCAGGTGACGGTCTGGCTGGTCTCGGTCATCGCTGCTCCTTCACTCGGTGGGGTGGGACGAGGGTGCGGGTGGGACGAGGGTGCGGGTGGGACGAGGGTGCGGGCGGGATCGCGTCGCGGATCAGCGGGCGCCGACCGGGCGGCACGCGGTCAGCTCCACCGACACGACGCGTCTCGACGTCGGCAGCCGGGCGGAGAAGAAATCGTCGCGTCGCCCGTCGCGCACGTCGACCGCAGTCTGACCCACCGGCACGTGGTGGATGTCGCGGGCCAGCAGGTGGCAGGTTGCACGGCTGCCCGGCTTCGTGCGCACCTCGACGACGACGTCGACCGCGCGGTCGGAGCGCACGCGCCAGGACACCAGCCCGGCGTTCACGTCGGGCGAGGCGTGGTGCACCCCAGCCCAGACGACCCAGGCGAGCCCGCCGGCGGCGAGCGTGCCGACCGCGGCGTACACCGCCGGGCCTCGCCCGCGCGGCGTGCCGTAGCGCCCCGCGAGGTGCGGGGCGTCGGCGGGCCGGGTCGTCGTCACACGACAATTGTGCCGTGACCGCGGAGCAGTTGCGCCTCCTGGCCGTCCACGCGCACCCCGACGACGAGTCGAGCAAGGGCTCGGCGACGATGGCGCGGTACGTCGCGGAGGGGGTCGACGTCCTCGTCGCGACGTGCACCGGCGGGGAACGCGGCAGCGTCCTGAACCCGAAGATGGATCGGGCGGAGGTGTGGGCGGACCTGCCGCGGCTGCGGCGCCGCGAGATGGAGCAGGCCCGACAGATCCTCGGCGTGCGGCAGGAGTGGCTGGGGTTCGTCGACTCGGGGCTGCCCGAGGGAGATCCGCTCCCGCCGCTGCCCGAGGGCTGCTTCGCCCTGACCGACGTCGCACAGGCCGCCGCGCCGCTGGTGCGGGTGGTGCGGTCGCAGCGCCCGCACGTCGTCCTCACGTACGACGAGAACGGCGGCTACCCGCATCCGGACCACATCATATGCCACCAGGTGACCGTCGCGGCGTTCGCGGCGGCGGGGGACCCCGAGCGCTACCCGGAGGCGGGGGAGCCGTGGCAGCCGCTAAAGCTCTACTACCACCAGACGTTCGCCCGGGCCAGGTACCAGGCGCTGCACGACGCCTTGGTCGCGCGCGGGCTCGAGTCGCCGTACGCCGAGCGTCTCGCGCGGTGGACCGAACGCCCGGGGGACGCGGAACGGGTGACGACCCGGGTGCCGTGCGCGCAGTGGTTCGCGGTGCGCGACGCCGCGCTGCGCGCCCACGCGACCCAGGTCGACCCCGACGGGTTCTGGTTCGCCTGCCCACTGGACGTGCAGCAGCAGGTGTGGCCGACCGAGGACTACCAGCTCGCCCGCTCCCTCGTCGACACGACTCTGCCCGAGGACGACCTGTTCGCGGGGATCCGGGAGACGATGGGGGCCGCGGCGAGGGGTAGCGTCGTGTCCAAGGCCGGCAGAACGGGAGGGACGCCGTGACACCCGAGTCGATCGGTCCGGGGCTGCTGTTCTCGGTGCTGTTCGTCGTGCTGGCGCTGGCGACGGTGCTGCTGCTCCGGTCGCTGAACAGGCAGTTGCGCAAGGTGCCGCCCGCCTTCGACGAGCGGGACGACGAGCGCGACCGGTGACCGCCGAGTCCTACCGACAGGGCAGTTGGCAGGGCAGTGACGCAGTTGGCAGGGCAGCGACCCGGGGCGTGAGGGAGCCGGAGTGCGCAAGCTCAGGTACGTCGTCGCCACCACGCTCGACGGCTTCATCTGCCGCCAGGACGGCTCGTCCGACGACTTCCCGACCGCGGGCGACCACGTGCAGAGCTACCGCGACTCGCTCGCGTCGTACGACGCGGTGCTGATGGGCCGGGTGACCTACGAGGTCGGGCTCAAAGTCGGGGTGACGTCTCCGTACCCGATGATGAAGCAGTACGTCGTGGCGCGTTCGCTGCGGCAGACCCCGGACCCGGACGTGGAGCTCGTGGCGGACCCGGAACGGCTGGTGCGCGACCTGAAGAGCGAGCCGGGCAAGGACATCTACCTCTGTGGTGGGGCCAAGTTGGCCACCGCGATGGTCAACGAGGGCCTCGTCGACGAGATCGTCCTCAAGCTCAACCCGCTCGTCTTCGGCGTCGGAATCCCCTTCCTGCACCCGACCGTGCGCCCGCTACGGTTGTCGCTGACCGACCTGCGCCGCTTCGACAGCGGCGTCGTCTTCCTCACCTACGCGGTGTGCTGAGGCCGTAGTAGCGACTGCTGTGGTGATCGGAGTCGAGACCGGATCAGAGGATCGCGACGAGCAGGAGCACGGCGGCGAACAGCAGCAGGTGCGCACCGACGAGCGCGGCGGTCCACGCCAGGGCGGCGACCCAGTCCCGCACGCCGGGGCGCTCCGGGTGCGGCCGAACGGTCACGTGTGGTAGGGACGGGAGGCTGTGCACGGAGACCGTCATCGCGGCCTCCTTTCCTCGGCCCGGTTCGCCCCGACCCGGGAACCACCGGGGAGACGAGACGTTGCGTCTTAATTATGCGCACAGATCTCGGGGCCTGTCAAGACGAGACGTGTCGTCTTAAAGTGGAGGGATGGACCGCGCTCCCCGCGCCTCCCGACGCCGCGAGTCCTCTCGGACCGCGATCCTCGGCGCCGCACTCGAGCTGCTCCGCGAACAGGGGTACGCCGCGGTGACCGTCGAGGGGATCGCCGCGCGGGCCGGGGCCGGCAAGCAGACTATCTACCGCTGGTGGCCCTCGAAGGGTGCGGTCGTGTTCGAGGCGTTGCTGGACGCCCTGCGCGTCGACCTCCGCTTCGAGGACACCGGCGACCTGCAGGCCGATCTCACCACGCAGGTCGCCGCGCTCGC
>DATGDX010000509.1:0-5012 GCA_035310665.1 Mycobacteriales bacterium
GTAGGACTTGTACTGCTTGCCGTTGATGAAGATCAGCTCGCCCGGGCTCTCCTCGCAGCCGGCGAGCAGGCTGCCGAGCATGACGGTGTCGGCACCGGCGGCGATCGCCTTCGCCACGTCGCCGGAGTGATGCAGCCCGCCGTCCCCGATAACCGGCACCCCCGCGGCGTGCGCCGCCCGGGCGCACTCGTGGATCGCGGTCACCTGGGGGACGCCGACGCCGGCCACGATGCGCGTCGTACAGATCGATCCCGGCCCGACCCCCACCTTCACCGCGTCCGCGCCCGCGTCGACGAGCGCGCGCACGGCGTCCGCGGTCGCCACGTTGCCGGCCACCACGTCGACGGGGGTGGCCGCCTTGAGCCGCGCGACCATGTCGGCGACCGCGCGGGCGTGCCCGTGCGCGGTGTCGACGACGAGGACATCGACCCCGGCCTCGACCAGCGCCTGCGCCCGCTTGTAGGCCTCCTCGCCCACGCCGACCGCGGCGCCCACCACGAGCCGACCGTCCGCGTCCTTCGTCGCGAGCGGGAACGCGGCGCTCTTCGCGAAGTCCTTGACCGTGATCAGCCCGCACAGCCGGCCGGCGTCGTCGACGATCGGCAGCTTCTCCACCTTGTGGCGCGCGAGCAGCGCGAGCGCCTCGTCCGCGGTCACGCCCGGCCGTGCGGTGACCAGCGGCACCGGGGTCATCACGTCGCGAACCGGCCGGGTGTGGTCGCGCTCGAACCGGATGTCACGGTTGGTGACGATGCCGAGGAGGACACCGGTGGGGTCGGTGACCGGCACCCCCGAGATCCGGAACCGGGCCATGAGCGCGTCCGCGTCGGCGACCGTGGCGTCCGGCGCGCAGGTGATGGGGGAGGCGACCATCCCCGCCTCGGACCGCTTGACCAGGTCGACCTGCGCCGCCTGCTCCTCGATCGACAGGTTGCGGTGCAGCACCCCGACGCCGCCCTGCCGCGCCATCGCGATCGCCAGCGGCGCCTCGGTCACGGTGTCCATCGCGCTGGAGACGAGGGGGATGCGCAGCCGGATCGACCGGGTCAGCCGGGTCGACGTGTCCGCCTCGCTGGGCAGGAGGTCGGACGCGGCCGGGAGCAGCAGCACGTCGTCGAAGGTGAGGCCGAGCAGGACGAACTTCTCGTCGCCGAGCGGTTCCCAGACTCCCCCGAAGGTGGCCATGCGGGTGGGTTCCTTCCGACGGGCGCCGCACCGGACGCCCGGCGGCGTGCGGGACCTCACGGCGCTTGCGGAGCGCGGGCGGCGCGGTGAGCCCCGGCCGCGCGGTGCGGCGGCGGGGCGAGTCTATCGGCGGCGGGCCGGGGTCCGACGGGCTCGGCGGTGGGAATCGGCCCACGCACCGCGAGCGGCGCTACGGTGGGTCGTGTGTACGACGACCAGCCCATCGACCCGTTCGCGCAGGATCCGCGAGACCCCGCCGCGGCGCTGGGCCCGGACGACGAGCCGCGCGAGCCGCTGAGTCCGCACGAGCGCGAGGAGGTGCTCGCCGACCTCGAGGACCTCGACGTCTTCCGCGCGCTGCTCGAACCGCGCGGGGTGCGGGGTCTCGTCGTCGACTGCGACGACTGCCAGGAGCCGCACTACTTCGGCTGGGAGCTGCTCCACGCGAACCTTCGCCAGCTGTTGGACGTCGGCGAGACCCGGGTGCACGAGCCGGCGTTCAGCCCCGACCCGGCGAAGTACGTGAGCTGGGACTACGCGCGCGGCTTCGCCGACGGGGTGCTCGAGGCCGGCGAGGAGGAGCCGGACTAGCGGACGAGCCCCCAGCGAAACCCCAGCGCGACCGCCTGGGCCCGGTCCCCGACCCCGAGCTTGCGGAACAGCCGCCGGGCGTAGGTCTTGATGGTGTCCTCCGACAGGTAGAGCTCCCGGCCGATCTGCGCGTTGCTCTTGCCCTGGCTCATGCCCTGCAGCACCTGCAGCTCACGGTGGGTCAGCTGCGGGGGCGGGCCGTCGGGCACCGGGCGCCGCGGACGGGGCGGCGGGAGCTCGGCGAGGGCGTGCGCAACGGTCGCGAGCAGCTCCTCGCGTTCGGCGTCCTTCAGCAGGTAGCCGCGGGCGCCGCCGGCGACGGCGGTCGCCACCGAGCCATGCTCGTCGCGGCCGACGAGCACGATCACGTTGGCGTCCGGGTGCTCGGAGACCAGCCGGCGGGTCGCCTCGACGCCACCGAGGCCGGGCATCGCGACGTCCATGAGCACGAGCGCGGGCCGCTCCGCCGCCCACCGGTCGAGCACGTCCTCGCCGCGCGACACGGTGACGACGCGGTCGACCCCGGGCACGCGGACGAGGCTGCGGCGCAGCCCCTCCCGCACGACCCGCTGGTCGTCGCAGATGAGGACGGTCGCCATAGGCATCTTCTCGGTAGGCTGCGGTTCGGGCTGCGGTTACAGCCTGTGTCGGCAGCGCCCCGACGAAGCCTGAGCGTCCCGCGTCCGTTCACGTCCCCGGCGACCGCCGGAGCCCCGGTTATCACTGCACCGTCTGTCCGTTGAGTATCTTTTTACCCCTTCCTGTCTCCCTCGTTCATGGGGGGACGTGACGTGGCGTTGCGCGACCGTCACGGACGGGGAGGCACATGTGACCATCGCCCAATCGGCGAAGGGCGACTCGCACCGGTGGGCAGCGCTCGTCGTTGCTCTCTTGCTACCGCTCGCCGGCGGCTTGGCGTTTCCGCCGGCGGCCGGCGCCGCGACGACGATGACGTCGTACGTCGGCTTCGCCTACGACAGCAGCTCGAACACCCCGCCCAGCGCGGACAAGCCGCAAAGCAAGCTGTGGTTCCACGCCGCGCACTGGTGGGCGCTGATGCTCACCCCGGACGCCGCGAACGTCGGGGACGTGCACATCTTCCAGCTGCAGCCCGACCACACGTGGCGGGACACCGGCGTCGCGGTCGACTCGCGAGCCAACGCGACGGGCGACGCGCTGCCCGACGGCGACAAGCTCTACGTCGTGTCCCGGCAGAGCGGCTCGGACATCCGGGTCGCCCGGTTCGGCTACGACGACGCCAAGGGGACCTACGCCGCGACCGGCAGCCCCACGACGATCACCCAACGAAGAGCGCCGAGTCGGCGACGATCGCCAAGGACACCCTCGGCCGGCTGTGGGTGACGTTCACCAGCGGCAGCACGGTGTGGGTCATGCACACGGCGAGCGGCGACGAGTCGACCTGGACCGCGCCGTTCCGTCCCGCGGTGTCCGACGTGGCGATCGACGCGGACGACATCTCCGCCGTCGTGGCCCTGCCGAACGCCGTCGGCGTCATGTGGTCGGACCAGGCGAGCAGCGCGTTCCGCTTCGCGGTGCACCGCGACGGCGACGCCGACACGGCGTGGTCGATGGAGACCGCGATGGCCTCGCCGGCGATCGCGGACGACCACATCAGCATCAAGAGCCTGACCGCCGGCGACGACGGCCGGGTCTACGCCGCGGTGAAGACCTCGCTGAACGACCTGCCCGACGCCGCGCCGTCCGACCCCCAGATCTTCGTGCTGACCCGGTCGGGCACCGGGGCCTGGACGACCACCGTGGGGCACGGTGGCGGACGACATGACCCGGCCGGTGCTGATGCTCGACGAGAGCAACCGGCAGATGTACCTGTTCTACACGATCGACTACCTGACCAGGGGCAAGATCTACTACAAGACGTCCCCGGTCGGCGCCACGCTGCGGTTCGCCTCGGGTCAGGGCACCCGCGCGATCGGCTACAGCGGCGCGGACATCAACGACGCGTCCGGCTCGAAGGACCCCGTCAACTCGACGACGGGTCTGGTCGTGCTCGCCAGCGACGAGCGGAACAACACCTACTACCACGCGGAGATGGACCTGCCCGCGCCCGCGGACACCGTGGCCCCGAGCAAGCCCACCGTCACCGTGACCCCGGGCCCGGGATCGGCGGAGGTGCGCTGGACCGAGGCGACCGACAACGTCGCGGTCGCCGGCTACCGGGTCGTGCGCGACAACGCCGTGATCTGGGAGACCACGTCGGGCACGTCGTACACCGACGCGCCGGTCAGCACCGGGTCGCACAGCTACGCGGTCACCGCGTTCGACGGCGCGGGCAACACGTCGACGAGCGCGACGGTGACCGTGACGGTCCCGGCGCCGAGCGGGCCCGCGGCCCCGACCGGGCTGACCGCGACGGCGACCTCGCCGACCTCGGTCGGCCTGAGGTGGAACGCGCCCGCCAACACCGCCGGCGTCGTCGGCTACCGCGTCTACCGGGGCTCGACGCTGCTGGCCAGCCCGACCGCGACCGCCTACACGGACACCAGCGCCGCCGCCGCGACGACGTACACCTACGCGGTCGCGAGCGTGGACGGCGGCGGCCAGGAGTCGGCACGGATCACGACCACGGTGACGACGCCCGCGGCGCCCGGGAGCGACATCGGCGTGCGGGCGGTGAACACCACGCAGAGCGCCGGGACGACGTCGCTCGCGATCCCGACCCCCGCAGGCGTGCAGGCCGGCGACGTCATGGTCGCGGCGCTCGAGACGGTGAGCACCCCGAAGGTCACGCCGCCGAGCGGGTGGAAGCTGGTCGAGGCGCGGCGGAGCAGCACCACGCTGAAGGTGTTCGTCTACTGGCGGGCGGCCGGCTCCGCGGAGCCCGTGTCGCAGGTGTGGAAGCTGTCGAGCCCCAAGCCGATCGCGGCGAGCGTGGTGGCCTACACCGGGGTGTCCGCGGCGTCGCCGGTGGAGGCGAGCGGGTCGCGGTACGGCTCGTCCACGACGAAGATCGCGACTGCCCCGATCACGACGAAGACGGCGCGAGCGAGGGTGGTCGCGGTGTACGGGATCGGGACGGCGACGACGGTGACCCCGCCGGCGGCGCTGACCGAGCGGGCGGACCTGAGCGCGACCAACGGGTCGACCGCGGTGACGCTGGCGGTCGCCGACTACCGCCAGCGACACGCCGGGAGCCGTCGCCTCGCTGACCGCGGTGGCCGGCGCGGCCGCGCGGTACGCGAGCGTGGTCCTCGCGC
>DATGDX010000510.1:0-1806 GCA_035310665.1 Mycobacteriales bacterium
GCAGCCCTGCTGCGAAACCGGTCTGGCCTGCTCGATGAGCCCCGTCGTTTGCGTCCCCTATCGACGCCGAACTCGTCGCCGCGGATGCCAGTCGTCACGGAAGGACCCCCACATCCTCGCCCCCCGACGTCCCTTCCCGGCGGTCACCTCGCCGGTCTCGACGGATAATCCGGCTCTCCAACGTGAGGCGTGGATGAGCCTGCCGCGACACGAGGGCCAGCCTGCCGGATAACGCAGACCTGGGGCCTCACGATCCGTAGCGACCAAGCCGGCGGATCGAGGGAGGCCCCAGGTGGCAGACGACGCTAACGCACGGCCGGACACGGCAGCGAGGATGCTCGGGCTGCCTGGGTTCGTGGTGCTCGCGGCGGGTGAGTATGGCGGGGAGCTGGAGCTGCTCGTCGAGACGACCGCGACGCTGACCGGCTGCGAGGGCTGCGGCGTGGTGGCGATCCCGCACGGGCGCCGCGAGCACCTCGTGCGCGACGTTCCCAGCGGCGGGCGTCCGGTGACGCTGGTGTGGCGCAAGCGAATCTGGCGGTGCGACGAGCCGAGGTGCGAACGGCGGACCTGGAGCGAGCGCTCGGAGGCGATCCGGCCCAAGGCGGCGCTGACCGAGCGGGCCCGGATGTGGGCGACCCGGCGGATCGGCGAGGACGGCGACACCGTGGAGGACCTGCGGTTGGAGCTGGGGGTGAGCTGGGGCACCGTGATGCGCGCGGTGCGTGAGTACGGCGCCCCGCTCGTCGACGACCCGGACCGGCTCGCCGACGTGGTGGGGCTCGGCGTCGACGAGACCGCCTGGCTGCGCGCCAAACCCACCCGCGCGACGCAGTACGTGACGGGCATCGTCGACCTGTCCCCGGGTCGGCCCGCCCGGCTGCTCGACGTCGTGCCCGGCCGGTCCGGCAGCGGGTACGCGAGCTGGATCGGCGAACGGGAGGAATCGTGGCGGGCCGGCGTTCGCTTCGCAGCGCTTGATCCGTTCCGCGGCTACGCGAGCGCGCTGCGCACCGAGCTGCCCCACGCGGTGCGGGTGCTCGACGCCTTCCACGTCGTGCGGCTCGGCTTCGAGGCCGTGGACGAGGTTCGCCGCCGGGTGCAGCAGCAGACCCTGGGACATCGGGGTCGCACCGGCGATCCGCTCTACGGCATCCGGCGCGAGCTGCGCCGCGGCGCCGACAAACTCTCCGAGCGCGCGCTCGAGCGGGTGTGCACCGCGCTCGACGTCGGCGACCCCGACGGCGAGGTGGCGGCGGCCTGGTGGTGCGCCCAGCAGCTGCGGGGCGTCTACCGCGCCGCCAGCCCCGAGCAGGGCCGCCGGCGTGCCGCCGGCGTGCTCGAGGCGCTACTTGCCTGCCCGGTCCCCGAACTCGTCCGACTCGGCCGCACCCTGCGCTCGTGGCGGGGCGAGTGGCTCGCCTACTTCGACACCGCCGGGGCCAGCAACGGCCCGACGGAGGCGATGAACCTGCTCATCGACAAGATCCGCAGGCTGGGCCACGGGTTCAGGAACTACGACAACTACCGGCTGCGACTACTGCTCTATTGCGGGGTGGACTGGCAGACTGATCCCACGCCACGGATCCGCAGGCGCCGTCCACGCATGGTGGGGTAGAGCCGTATATTCTGTTTCGGCAGGGGTAGTGCTCACCTTTGCCGTCCCGCTGCGCAAGTTTAACTGGTGCGCGACGGACCCACATGACGCGGCCGCGTCAGCGTTCGTTGTTCGCACCACGACCGCCTTCCCCTATAGCTATAGCCTCCTCGAGAATCGGTGGAGTTCTGAGCGCACGAGTCGGCGTC
>DATGDX010000511.1:0-1590 GCA_035310665.1 Mycobacteriales bacterium
GCACTCCCCCTCGCCGGAGTGCTGAGGCCCGATCCGGGGCTCGCCGCTGCCCTCGAGCGCGGCGAGCCGCCCGCTCGGCGGGGGCGAGGCCCGCTCGCCGGTTGGCGTCCAAGGACGTGGTGTACGACGACCTGCCTGACCGGCGTGGCGCCGTGAGATGAGACGGCCACCGCGTGATCCTCAACGAGTTCCTGCTAAGAGCTCGAGACGAGGAGAGACGCGATGGCCGCAAGCCCCAGTATCGACCTGGCCCGGTTCGTCGAGGAGCAGCTCGCCGCGGCGAGCCCGGACCTGCTGCGGGCGATGCTGGAAGACCTTCGTCGAGGCGCTCATGGGCGCCGAGGCGGACGCGCTCTGCGGCGCCGGCTACGGCGAGCGCAGCCCGGAGCGAGTCAACTGCCGCAACGGCTACCGGTCGCGGGACTGGGACGCCCGGGCCGGCACGATCGAGGTCGCGATTTCCGAAGCTCCGCAGCGGCAGCTACTTTCCCGACTGGCTGCTCGAGCGGCGGCGGCGGGCCGAGCAGGCCCTGATCACCGTGGTCGCGACCTCGTACCTGCTCGGCGTGTCGACCCGGCGCGTGGAGCGGCTCGTGGAGGCGCTCGGCATCGCCCGGCTGTCGAAGAGCCAGGTCAGCGAGATGGCCAAGAGCCTCGACGCCCAGGTCGCCGCGCTCCGGTCCCGGCCGCTCGACGCCGGGCCGTGCCCCTTCGTCTGGCTCGACGCGCTGACGGGAGAAGGTGCGCGAGGGCGGACGCAGGGTGGCCGTCCACGCCCTTCTCGCCACCGCGGTCAACGCCGACGGCTCCCGCGAGGCGCTCGGGCTCGACGTCGTCGCGAGCGAGGACGGGGCGGGGTGGCTCGCGTTCCTGCGCGCGCTGGTGGCCCGCGGCCTTGCCGGCGTGGCGCTGGTGACCTCCGACGCCCACCCGGGGCTCGTCGAGGCGATCGGCGCCACGCTGCCCGGCGCGAGCTGGCAGCGGTGCCGGGCCCACTACGCCCGGAACCTGTCGACCCAGGTCGCGAAGTCCGCCCAGCCCTGGGTGCTGACGCTGCTGCGCACGGTCTTCGCCCAGAGCGGCCCGGTCGAGGTCTCCGCCCAGTTCGACCGGGTCGTCGAGGCGCTCGAGGCGAAGTTCCCGAGGGCCGCCGCCCACCTCGCCGAGGCCCGCGACGACCTGCTCGCCTTCACCGCCTTCCCGCGAGGTGCGGCGGCAGGTGTGGAGCAACAATCCCCAGGAGCGGCTGAACAAGGAGCTGCGCCGGCGCACCGACGTGGTCGGCATCTTCCCCGACCGCGACGCCGTGGTCCGCCTCGTCGGCGCCGTGCTTGTCGAGCAGAACGACGAGTGGACCGAGGGCCGCGCTACATCGGGCTGGAGGTCCTCGCCAAGGCGCGGGCGGTGCGAGAGCCCGCGCCCGACTCCGAGGAGGTGACCGCCACTCCGGCGATCACAGCGTAGGGTCCAGTTCGGATCACGTGGTGCCGTCCTCATCCACCACTTCGCTGGACGCGACCTACCGGTACAGCGTCGCCCGGGACACGCGCAGCGTCCGGCAGATGCCAGCGATCGCGGCCGTATTACCGC